>DASTWL010000087.1 GCA_035765895.1 Verrucomicrobiia bacterium
AACAACACCCGGTCCGCATCCTCCAGGAAGATGGCCTCACGACGATCCCCACGATTCATCACATGGTAAATCGCCCCCGCGTATTCGATGCGCAACTTGCGCGGCACCCCGCAACCGTCTCACACCAACCAAAACACGTCACTAGTCATCT
Organism: Verrucomicrobiia bacterium; assembly: GCA_035765895.1. NCBI lineage: Bacteria > Pseudomonadati > Verrucomicrobiota > Verrucomicrobiia > Verrucomicrobiia bacterium. The sequence goes on from DASTWL010000087.1 coordinate 152, forward strand.
CTGACCCCTTTACGGCGGCCATTCTGGAACAATGTGTCACCAACATTTATCCGAATGGCAGAACTCTACTTTTGATGTGTCCAGCCTTTGGGGTCAGGTCATCCAGCCTTCGGGGTCAGGTCACCGGCTTAATGATGCTTAGAAAGAGCTACAGTAACTTCGTTTGTATTCGAGTATTCGCCATCCGCAGAATACCAAACTTTCACCTTAAGGTCCGCTATCCCATTCGCTCTTCTTCTATTTAAAAATCCCCAGTTCGGCATTCGAAACGAGACTTTGCTCCAAGATTTTCCCACCACTGCAACCTGTCCGTTTGGTGGGGAGACTGTCATGTTAATCACAACGGGAACCGCGACAATATCAGGGCCAATTGGCTCGGCGATTAGCGCTAAGGGCCTGTCATAAATTATGATTTCCCGGCTCAAATTCGATCGAAAGGCCACGTCTAGATTCAGATCGATCAAGCCTCTTTGTTCATCGTAAACACCTGCAGCTCGAGAACAGACTAATTCAATCGATGGTTGGCTTTCTACCGAACCTCTTGGGACATTCCTGTTTCCAGTTGAGCAAGCACATCCCCCAACCAAACAGGCAGCAAAAACAGTAAAAGTGTTGAGTGCGCGGTTCATAGCCTATTCTAGGGGGTTTTCTTTAGTTGGTTCGGGAGTGTTCCACTTATTGTTATATCCAGTTGGTTCGACGTTTTGACAACTGGGCATCCCGGTTTACACTTATCGACGATTTCTACCTTAATACTCATACTGTAATTTATTCTCCAGCCGTTCCACTGTGGCGATGGTGATGGAATTCCAGGAAAATCCGTAGCACGATCATAACTATCGCCGCTTGGTGTTGACTTGCATCTGTCATCTCCACCGCCGTTTTTGGGGTAATTTGCAGTATCAATATGCCACCGGCCATCTAACGGAACTCCTTGGCTCGTTGATGGGTATGGAATAAAGTCTCCGTTTGGACCAGATAGCGTTAGATGTCCAGCCATCCACTGAATGAGCTTGCAGCACTTGGCAGAATCTGGCTTTTTCATATCGTATGTCACAGCAATATGAAACTCGAAGTAGTTTCCAGCACTGTTAGCTCCGTCCTGTGCGACCCATCCGACTGGAATAATTGCTAGGGATAGAGGCTCACACGCACAGGTTCCAAGTTGGTCAATCCGCGTAATGGGGCAATTGCCAACAAATTCATTTAAATTCATCCCGCCTTGTTCTTCGATGGGATCCCTGTTTGGCCACCTGCCGGTGCTGGGGTTGTAGTAGCGATAGCCGTAGTAGAGCAGGTCGGATTCATCATCCTGATACTTGGTGGAGAACCGGAAGGGATTGGCCTTGGCCATGGGGCCAGTAGCCCGCAGCACTTCACCGAAGGGGCCATACTCGTATTGCGCACTCACGATTCCATCGCTCGCCTTCACCAATGCCACCACGTTCCCATTTCCGTCATAGGCGGCAAAGTGCGTCGAACCGTTTGCAGCATCGTTCATCCATAAAAGCCCCCCCACGCCTCCCGCACCTTGCATTGTCCCGCTCAAGTCCTCTCCCCACGCAAACGAGGCCAGCAGCGAGGATTGTGGATCAAGGGTGGCCAGCAGATTCCAGCCATCATAGACAAAGCGATTGGTGTATTCGCCCACGTAGCCCGTGCCGTCGTTGGTCGAGACAATCTTCTGTATCCGCCGCCCTTGCACGTCGTAGGCAAAATCCAGCCGGAACTTGGAGGCTGTCGGCGCCGCCGCGTCGCTCTCCATTGAAACCAGCCGGTTTTCCGCATCCCAGGTGTAAGTCCAGCGCCCGTCCTGGGTCAGATTGCCATCCGCATCGTGACTGAACACCTCGGGTGTTTGTGGCACGAACACGTTCCCGGTCACGTTGCTGCCACCCGAGGAAACAGTCACTGCTTCCCAGACTGGCGCACTGGTATTTGCCACCCCGAGTTCCTTCCGGAAATACTCGCCCCGGCGATAGGGCGTCTGGCTATTGACCGTCACTGAATTGGTCACGAGCGCCACGCCCATTACATCCACGACCCCGGCCACAGTCCGGTTGGTGTATTGATTGAGCAGGGTCACGGTGTAGTTGTTCGTTTGCAGATTCTGGCCGTTTTGGTCGCCACCCGTTCTAGTCTGCTTCCGGTTCCCGATGTCGTCAAAGCTGTATTCAAACTGCTGCCCCGCCACCGGTGTGCCGTCGCTCCAGTATTTCTTGCCGGAGGTCACCTGCCCCAGGCTGTCATACTCGTAGAGCCAGTAGGAGCCGTCCGCTTCCGTCCCGCGCTCGCGTTGATTGAGCGCATCGAGCTGATGGGCCGCACTGGCCACCACCGCTACGCCAACGGGGGCTTCGACGTCGTTCCGGCGGTTCAAGGAGTTAACGGGCATTTCCGTCCGGACGCAACCCGAAGTTGCGAGGGTGCGGTGGACTCGTGCTCGCCAATCAGATGTTCACAGATTGGTGGATGTGCCGGCTTGGAGCCGCTGCGGCTGCGCGTGCGTAATGTGAATAACATTTCACCCGTCCGACACCGGACTGTAACCCGGCCGGGTCAGGTTGACGGCGGAAGGCCAGCCATGAAACGCATTCTCATCCTGACCGCGGGGTTTGGCGACGGCCACAATGCCGCGGCCCGCAACCTGCGTGAAGCCCTCGAACTCACGGCCGATGACGTGAAGGTCGAAGTGCTCGACCTCTTCGAGTCGTCCTACGGGGCGTTGAACGCCCTCGCCAAGCGCGCCTATCTCGGCATTGTGCAATACGCTCCGACCGTCTGGGCCGGCGTGTTTCAAGTGTTCGACAATCCCACCCTGTTCCGCCAGCAGGTCAATGGCATGGGCCGGCTGCGCGAACGACTCGCCGCCGTGCTCCACGACACGGAGCCCGATTGCGTGGTCTCGACGTATCCGGTTTACGCGCATCTCATCGAGGACATTTACAAGGACCACGCGGAACGTCCGTTCCGTTTCATCACGGTCGTGACGGATTCCATCTCGGTGTGTTCGGCGTGGTATCGCGCCCACAGCGATCTGTTCATTGTCGCCAACGAGCCCACGGCCCGGGTCGTCGTTGCCGGCGGGATCGAGCCGGCGCGTGTCCTGCCGCTTGGGTTTCCCGTCAGTCCGCAGTTCGCGCTGGACCGGCCGGCGGCGCCGGTGCCGCCCGGTAAAGGGGAGCGCCGCAAAGTGCTTTACCTCATCAACACGGGGAAAAAGAAGTGCGGGCGCGTGGTGGATGAATTGTTGGAGCTGGAGCATCTCGACCTGACCATCACCGTGGGGCGCGATGCCGCCCTGAAGGCCAGACTGACCGAGCGCACCCGCGCGCACGGCGACCGCGTGAAGGTGATCGGGTGGACCAACCAGATGCCGCGCCTGCTTATGACGCATCATCTGCTCATCGGCAAGGCCGGCGGCGCGATCGTGCAGGAGGCGCTCGCCGCCCGGTGTCCGATGATCGTGAACCAAGTCATCCCCGGCCAGGAGGAGGGCAACGCCACGCTGATCGAATCCCTGGGCGTCGGCATGATTGCAGTCAAGCGCAAGGCGGTGGTGGCGTGCGTGGCGGAGGCATTTGCAAAGCAGGGCGGGCTTTGGCAGGAATGGCGGAACAAACTCCAACGCGTCAGCCGGCCGGATGCGGCGCTGCGTATTGCCGAACTCGTCCTGAATGAGTGCGAGCGGGGATCGGACGCGCCGCGGAAGATCAAATTGTTTGAGACGGCGAAGCCGCCGGGAGTTCCGCCCGCGCCCGCGCCGGCCATTGTGGGCGGCGGCGCGGCGGGCGCGTTGCTCTGCGACTTTCACATTCACACGAACTATTCCGACGGCAAGCTCGCCCTGCCCGAAGTGATCGATTTCTACGGCAAACGTGGTTTCGATTGCATCTGCATCACGGACCACATCGCCGATCCGCGCCGGTTGATTGGCAAATTCAGCGAGCTGACCAACCTGACGCTCGCGTGGAACCAGTTGGACGAGTATTTCGACGTCATTGAGCGCGAGTGGCGCCGGGCCTGGCGGAAATATGACCTGCTCGTGATGGCGGGGCTGGAGTTCAACAAGGAAGGCTGGACGCGGAAAACGTCCGGTCATCTGTTGGGCATCGATTTGAAGGCGCCGATTGATCCGGCCTTGGACTTCGTGGAGATCATTGCGCAGACGCACAGTCAGGGCGGCCTGTCCGTCGCGGCGCACCCGCACGTGATGAAAAGCGAGTGGGGCAAGAACACGCTCTACCTGTGGGAAAACCAGGAAGTCTTCGCACCCATCATCGACGCGTGGGAAATCGCCAATCGGAACAACATTTTCACGCCCATCGGACTCAAGCGGCTGGCGTTCATCGCCAACAGCGATTTCCACAAGCCCAAGCACATTTACTCCTGGAAAACCGTGCTGCATTGCGAGAAGGATCCGGAAGCCATCAAGCAGTGCGTCCGCACCAACGAGCACATCGCCATCACGCTGTATCGCGATGGTTTGAGCGGCGCCGATCTGCGGCGCCCGGCGGTTGAAGCGGTTGGCCATTCGGCGGCCGAAGGGCTGGTGAACTTCCCGCTGACCGCAGCGCAGGTGGCGCGCTGAGCCGAAAGCTGCCGGGAGTGTTGTCACTAAATTGTCACTTAGCCGTCGCTTGACCGTCATTGAGTGTCCTTTGGTTGCATGCTATCCAGAAGGCGCGTGAAACAGAAAATTCTCGTCGTCGATGATGAGCCGGAGGCGGTTGAGCTGGTGGAGTTCAATCTGAAGGGTGCCGGCTATGAGGTCGCCACGGCGGGCGATGGCGCGGAGGCGCTGAACAAGGCCCGGCGCATCCAGCCCAATCTCGTCATCCTCGACGTGATGATGCCGGAGATTGACGGCATGGAAGTGTGCAAGCTGCTGCGACGTGATCCGGCCACCAGCAGCATTCCCATCATCATGCTCACCGCCAAGGCGTCGGAAGTGGACCGTGTGCTCGGGCTTGAACTGGGCGCGGATGATTATGTTGTGAAGCCGTTCAGCCCGCGCGAACTCGTGCTGCGCGTCAAGAAGCTCCTGGAGCGCGGCAAAAAGGCCGAGGTCGTGAAGGAAAAAATTGTGTGCGGTGACCTGACCATCGACATCCCGCGCCACGCAGTGTTGTGGAAGGGCAAGGAAATCGATCTGACGGCGACCGAGTTCAAACTCCTGAGCACGCTGGCCCAACGCCGGGGACGCGTGCAGTCGCGCGACACCCTGCTGCGGGATGTCTGGGGCTATGAGAGTCTGATCGACACGCGCACGGTGGATACCCACATGCGCCGGTTGCGGGAGAAGATCGGCCCCGCCGCCAAATACCTCGACACCATCCGCGGGGTCGGCTATCGGTTCATTGAAGAATGAGTCTGGCACATGCGCGCGGCGCACCTGGCTGCCGCGCCGGCCCAGGCAGCTCATTTAATGGATTTAACCCCTGCATCGCTTTACCCGCCGTGTGGCCCGCCCTCATCATCGCCCTGGCAGCCATCGCCGTTCTGATCGGGCTGAATTTGTTTTGGCGCCGGCAGGCGCACGAGGTGCAGCTGCAACTGCGCACCGAGGTGGAATCCCAGCGTGTCCATCTGCGTGAGGCGGAACACAAGGCGCAGGCCCAGCAGGCCGCCGTCTTCAACAGCATGGTGGAGGGCGTCGTGCTGCTGGATGACGAGGGGCGCATCCAACTTGCCAACCGGCAGTTCGGCCGGTTGTTCGGCTCGGCGGACAGTTTGAAAGGCAAAACCCTGATCGAAGCCACGCGCATGCACGATGTGGCGGGGCTGGTCGAGGGGCTGAGCGCCGGACAGCCGGCGCAGGGCCGGGAACTGCGCCTTGCCGGCCTGCAGGAACGCTGGCTGGAGGTGAACGCGGCGGCGGTGTTTGACGAACACGGCCGGGCGCAGGGAACCGTGGTGGTCTTTCATGATCTGACGCGTCTCAAAAAGCTCGAGCGCAACCGCGAGGAGTTCGTGGCCAACGTCAGTCACGAGTTGCGCACGCCGCTCTCCCTCATCAAGGGTTACACCGAAACCCTGCTCGACGGCGCGAAGGATAATCCCGAGGTGGCCGTGAAATTCCTGCAAACGATCGACCGCAACGCCGAGCGGCTGAAGCTGTTGATCGAGGATTTGCTGACCATTTCCGAACTCGAATCCGGCCGGATTCGGCTGCAGGTGAAGGCGGTGCCGCTGCTGCCGTTGGTGGGCAAACTGTGCGAGGACTTCAAACCGCGGGCCTCGGCGCGGGGCGTGACGCTGGTCAACGAAGTGCCCGAACTCACGGCGCAGGCGGACCCGGACCGATTGCAGCAGGTGCTCAGCAATCTGGTGGACAATGCCATCAAATACGGACGTTCCGCCGGTGTGGTCGCGATCAAAGCCCGCGTGGCGGAGGCGGGGCGCCTTGAAGTGTGCGTGGCCGACGACGGACCGGGGATTCCGGAGGACGCCCGGGAGCGCATTTTTGAGCGGTTTTACCGCCTGGACAAGGCGCGTTCGCGGGAACAGGGCGGCACCGGCCTCGGGCTTTCGATTGTGAAGCACATCATCCAAAGCCACGGCGGCAAGGTGTGGGTCGAGAGCGAGCCGGGCCGCGGCAGCCGGTTTTATTTTTCCCTGCCGCAATCCTGAACGCCGCCGCGGGGTCTGTGAAAACCTTGAATCCGGCGCGGGCATTCCGTTAACTCTCCGCGTGCCGACCAAAGTCATTGCCGTGGCCAACCAGAAGGGTGGGGTGGGGAAGACCACCACCGCCGTGAATCTGGCGGCCTGTCTCGCCGCGGCGGGCAAGCGCATCCTGCTCTTCGACCTCGATCCCCAGGCCAACGCCACGAGCGGAGTCGGGCTGGAAAAATCCGAGGGCGGCAGCGCCTACCGGCCTTTGCTGGGGGAGGGCACGTTGCTCGACAAGATCAAACCCACCGCGTATGAACGGTTGGAGGTGATTCCGAGCGAACTTGATTTGTGCGGGGCGGATTTGGAGCTGGCCCGGGCGGAAAACCACCTGTTGCGCGTGGCCACGGCGCTGCAACCGGTGCTGACGGCGGATCGCTTCGACCTGGTGATCATGGATTGTCCGCCTTCGCTCGGCATGCTGACGTTGAATGCGTTTGCCGCGGCGGACAGCCTGATCGTGCCCCTGCAATGCGAGTATTATTCGCTGGAGGGCATTTCGATGCTGCACCGGCTCATCAACCAGTTGCACGAGGCGGGGGTGAATCCACGGCTGGAAATTTTTGGCGTGCTGATGACGATGTATGACGGCCGCACCAAGCTGGCCCAGCAGGTCGTCGGCGAGGTGCGGCAGCATTTCGGGGACAAGGTTTTCGAGACGCAGATCCCGCGCAGCACGCGGCTGGCCGAGGCGCCCAGCTTTGGCAAGCCGATCATTCATTACGACAAATACAGCGCCAGCGCCGCGGCTTACGAGGTGCTGGCCCAGGAAGTGTTGGCCCGGCTGACCGGCGCGCCCGTGCCGGATGCGGTCGTCGAGCCCGCCCCGGTTACTTAACCACCATGCCGCGACAAGCCGTCGAAATGCTGGTCGAAGACGCCTTCATGGAACTGGAGGACGTGAAGGTGTTGCGTTTGAAATGGCCGGACAACTTCGCGCCCGACTTCAAGACCGGGCAGTTCATCACCCTGTTCTGGCCGGACGCGCCGTCGTATCGCCGGGCTTACTCGGTTTGCTCCTGCGCGCTGAACCGGGGCTATTACGAAATCGCCGTCAAGCGCGAGGGCAAGATGGGCACCCGCATCGTGGATTGGGCCAAAATCGGTGACCGCTTCGGCGTGCTGGAGCCGGCGGGCAAGTTTCTGCCCGTGTTCGAGCCGGGCAAACGGCTGGTGTGCATTGCCGGCGGTTCGGGCGTCACGCCGTTTCGCGGGTTCGCGCGCGAAGCCACGTGGCGGAAACTGGAAACGCCCATCACGATTCTTTACAGCGTGCGCACGCCGGCGGACATCATTTTCAAGAACGAATTCCTCCAGCTCGAGGATGCCAATCCGCACGTGAAATTCACCGTCACCTGCACCCGGCTGGCGCCGGAAGATCCGTGGCCCGGCCGGCGCGGGCGGGTCGATGCCGCGTGGATCAAGGAGCAAGTGGCCGATTTGCCCAACACCGTGTTTTACGCGTGCGGCCCGACGGTCATGGTGGAGTCGGTGGAAAAGATTATCCTGACCGAACTCGGCGCCGCCAAGGAACAGATGAAGACGGAGAAATGGGGCTAGCCGTCCGCTGATGGCAAATGCGGGCCTTGGCAATTATACCCCCCGATTTCGGTATTTGTTCGCGGCGCAGAATGCTTATTGTTGACGGGCCATGTTGAAACGCACACCACTATTTGCAGCGCACCAGCAGTTGGGCGGCCGGCTGGTTGAATTCGGCGGATGGGAAATGCCCGTCCAATACACGAGCATCGTGGAGGAACATCAAGCGGTGCGCCAGGCGGCCGGCTTGTTTGATATTTCCCACATGGGCGAGGTGTTCGTCCGCGGCGCGGCGGCGGAAGCCTTCCTGAACGCCACCCTGACCAACGACGTGCGCAAACTGACGCCGGGCACGGGTCAATACACCTTGATGTGCAACGAACGCGGCGGCGTGGTGGACGACCTGTATTGCTACCGGCTCGCGCCGGCCGAGTTTCTCCTCATCATCAATGCCGCCCGCATTCCCGACGACGTGGCGTGGCTCGAACAACGGCTGGCCGCGTTTCCGCAAAAGGACGCGGTGACGCTGCTCAATGCCTCCGACGAAATGGCCGCCGTCGCCTTGCAGGGCCCGCGCGCGCGCGGGCTGATCGATCCCTGCTTTGCCGGCGGGCAGCCGAGCACGTTGAAGAAAAACCAGATTGGCTCGTTCCGGTTCAACGGCACCAGTGTCTGGGTCGGATGCACCGGCTACACGGGCGAGGACGGTTTTGAAATCATCGCACCGGCCGCGCAGATCACGGCCATCTGGAACGCCCTGCTGGCGGCGGGCGCCAAGCCGTGCGGGCTGGGCGCACGCGACACCCTGCGCACCGAAGTTTGCTACCCGCTTTACGGTCACGAATTGAACGAGGACACCACGCCGATTGAAGCCGGACTCGGCTTTTTCGTGGCGCTCGACAAAGGCGAATTCACGGGCCGTTCCGTGCTCGCCGGGCAAAAGGCCAACGGCGTCACGAAGCGCTGCGTCGCCTTCAAAATGACCGGCAAATCCGCGCCGCCGCGGCCGCACTACGCGATTTTCAGTGCCGGACCGGATGCGGCCAAAGTCGGTGAAGTCGTCAGCGGCACGCAAAGCCCTTCGCTCGGGATCGGCATTGGCCTGGGCTACGTGCCGCCCGCCCTGGCCCGGCCGGAAACGCCCCTTCAGATTGAAATCCGCGGCCAGTGTTTTCCCGCGATGGTGGTGCCCAAACCGATTTACCGAAAAGCTGTTTGACCTCGAACCTCTGCCACCCCTGAATGGAGCCCTGTTATGTCGAATGTTCCTGCTGACTTGAAATACACGAAATCGCACGAATGGGTGCGGGTTGCCGGCGACGTGGCCACGGTGGGCATCACCGACCACGCGCAACAAGAATTGACGGACATCGTCTTCTGCGAAGTGCCGACCGTGGGCAAAACGCTCAAGGCCGGCGAACCGGCGGCCGTCGTCGAATCCGTGAAGACGGCGAGCGACATTTACACCCCGGTTTCCGGCGAAGTCATCGAAGCCAACACCGCACTGGCGGACAATCCGGCGCTGGTGAATCAGGCGCCGTTCGGCGAAGGCTGGTTCTTCAAGGTCAGGCTGTCGGCCCCGGCGGAAGTGGCGGGCCTGATGACGCCCGAAGAATACTCAACCCAGATCAGCGGCCATTGAATGGACGCGGCGGTCATTTCATCGGCCCGGCCGGCCGGGCGGGTTTGCTTTTCACCTGCCGGTGCGCCACTGTTTGACGTGAAACCCAAGCGCGTCAGATTGTTTATCAAGCCCTATTGCGGCTGGTGTCACAAGGCCATGCGCTGGCTCAACGAGCACCAGGCGGACTACACCGCCATTGACGTGACCACGGACGAAATCGCGATGGCGGAAATGGTCCGGTTGAGCGGCGGGGAAATCGTTCCGGTGATCGAAGTTGACGGTCGCGTTCTGGCGGATTTCGGTCCGGAGCAACTGGCTGAATTTTGGGAGCGTTTGGAGCAAGAGAATGGCCGCAACTAGTCCTGTCACCCCGTCGAAACCACGTCCGCGCCTGCCGGAATGGCTGCGCCTCAAACTGCCGGCCTCCTCGGCCTTCGAGCAAACCCGGGCGCTGCTGTCGGAATTTCGCCTGCACACCGTTTGCGAAAGCGCCAAGTGCCCGAACCACTGGGAGTGCTGGAGCAAAAAAACCGCCACGTTCATGATTGCCGGTGACCGCTGCACGCGCGCCTGCAGCTTCTGCTCCATCGCCGCCGCCAAGCCGCTCGACCTCGATCCCGAGGAGCCGTTGCGGGTGGCCGAAGCCACCCGACGCCTCGGCCTGCGGCATGTCGTTGTCACGGCGGTGGCGCGGGATGATCTGGCCGACGGCGGCGCCGCCCATTTTCGTCAGACCATTGAAGCCATCCGGGCGCGGAATCCCGGCATCGTCATCGAAATCCTGACGCCCGATTTTCAAGACAGCGACGCGGCGATTGACAATGTGCTCGCCGCGCCGCCGGACATCTTCAATCATAATCTGGAAACCGTCCGCCGATTGACGCCCTCGGTGCGCCATCGCGCGACGTATGACCGCTCCTTGAGCGTGCTGCGCAAAGTGAAGGAGCAGGCGGGCGGGCGTCTGCACACGAAATCCGGCATGATGCTCGGCTTGGGTGAAACCGAAGCCGAAGTGCTCACGGCCATGCGCGACCTGAGGGACGTCGGCTGCGACATTCTCACGCTCGGCCAGTATTTGCAGCCGACGCTGGAGCAGCGGCCCGTCGTCGAGTTCGTTCCGCCGGCGCAATTCGACAAGCTGGGCGAGCAGGCGCGGGCGCTGGGGTTTCTGCACGTGGCAAGCGGGCCGATGGTCCGCAGCTCCTACCACGCGGATGAATTCTCCGCTGCGTCAGCGTCCGGGTTGCGGGAAGTTGTGGCGCAGGGCGTAGATTGAGCCCGCCAGCACCACGATGGCCAGGATGACGGCCACAATGGTGGCGATGGTTTTCAGCACGCGGGCCTGTTGCAACGTGGAGCGCGAACGTTCCCGTTCCGTCTCGGCGAACAGCGCAAATTCCTTGTCGAGCGACAGCACCTCCTCCACGTCCTCGCGCAGCTTGATGCAAAACCACTCGCCGGCGGATTCGGCCCAGACGGGCGGCAGCTTGGTCAACGTCTCCGCCGCGGCGCGGGTGAAAATGTTCTGCTTCCAGAACGGCGCGCTTTCCCGGGTCCAGACGCGGACGGTTCCGTGATTGGCCGCCACCGTTTGCAGTCGTTCCCAGAGCAGCGGACGCACGACATCGGCGACGCCGAAATCGGTGAAGCCCTCGCTGTGCAGCAACGCCTGCTTGCCGGCCACTTGAAACCCAACGGCGCCCACCAGCTTGCCCGCCGCATCCACGGCCACCTGGAATTCAGTCAGGCGCCGGTCCAGCCCGTTGATCGGGAGGTTCATGGATTGCCACAGCGTCGTCAGCGCGGGCAAATCTTCCACGGTGGCCCGGCGCACGGTGAACTCGGAGGCGTTCATGTGATTTAGTTTGCCGGCGCTTGGGTTCGCATTGGCTGGGCAGAGCGGGCTTGGTTCGCCGCGGCCACAAATTGCACGGCGAGGCGGGTCAGGCCTGACCAGTCTTCGGCTTGGAGCAGCTTGGAAGAGACGAGCGATCCGCCCACGCCCACGGCCGGACATCCGGCCTGGAAAAAGCCGCCAATCGTGTTCAGGTCCACACCACCGGTGGGCACGATTTTCAGATGCGGCAGCGGCGCCCGCAGGGCTTTGATGTAACCGGGCCCGAGGTTGTCGGCCGGGAAAATCTTGATCAGGTCGGCGCCGGCTTCATGCGCCAGTTGGGCTTCCGTGGGCGTGTAGGCGCCCAGCATGATCGGCCGGCCGGCATGATGCGTGAGCGCGACCAGTTCCGTCCGGCAGATGGGTGTGACCACAAACTGCGCGCCCGCATCGAGCGCCGCCTGACAATCGGCCGGCTTGAGAATCGTGCCCACGCCGATCAGGGCGCGTTCGCCGAGTTTTGCGGCGGCGGTGCGGATGGCCGCGATGGCATTCGGGGTGGTCATGGTGATCTCGATGGCATTGACGCCGCCGGCCAGCAGGGCTTCGGACAAAGGCAGCACGAGTTCCGCCTTGGGTGCGCGCACTACGGCAATGACTCCCGGATGGGTCAGTTCCTCGAGAATTTGGGCTTTGCTTCGCATGATGATGAGCCGGCTGCACTGCGGCAGACCGCTTGTTTTGACGCGCCGCCAGCAAAGAGAGGGCGGCGGTTCAGCGCAAGCCTATTTGCGCGGTGGCCGGCCGATTTCACCGACCTTTTGCGTGAATTCATCGCCGGGCCTGTTATGTTGAGCCGGCCAGCACCCATGAAAACCTGTCCCGTTTATTTGAACGGCGATTTCGTTTGCACGGAGGAGACGTTTCCGGTTTGCAATCCCGCGAACGGGGAGCCGCTCGCTCGCATGTCGCTGCTCACTCGCGAGCGCGTGGCCCAAGCCCTGGCCGATGCCGAGGAGGCCTTCGCCGTCTGGCGCACGGTCACTGCCAGGAGCCGGAGCGAGCTGCTGCGCCGGATTGCCGCGGAACTCGAACGCCGCCGGACGGAGCTGGCGCGCGTGATCACCCTGGAAAGCGGCAAACCGCTCACGCAAAGCCTCGGTGAAGTGGCCATGGCGCTGGCGCATTTGCACTGGTTTGCCGAGGAAGCGCCCCGCGCCTACGGCCGGTTCCTGCCGGCCATGCTCGATGGCAAACGGCACCTGGTGATCAAATCACCCGTCGGGGTGGTGGGCGCGGTGACGCCCTGGAACTTCCCGCTCATGCTGCCCGTCCGCAAAATCGCGGCCGCCCTGGCGGCGGGTTGTCCGGTGGTTTTGAAGCCGTCCGAACTCACGCCCATGACGGCCGTGTTGCTCGCCGAATGCATCGATGCGGCCAAACCCGTCCCGTCGGTCTTTCAACTGGTCATGGCCCCGGCGGAAGACGTGGCCCGGGAATTTGCGGAAAACCCGCGCTGCCGGAAGATCACGTTCACCGGCTCCACGAACGTGGGGCGGCAGTTGATTGCCTGGGCCGCACCCACGGTGAAACCGCTGCTCCTGGAACTCGGCGGCCAGGCCCCGGTGCTGGTGTTCGACGATGCCGATCTTTACCAGGCCGTGGATGGCGTGGTGCTGGCCAAGTTCCGGAACTCGGGCCAGTCGTGCATCGCCGCCAACCGCATTTATGTGCAGCGCGGCCTCTACGAGGCCTTTGTGCAAACCCTGGTGGAACGGGTGCTTGCCATGAAAACGGGCAACGGACTCGACCCAAACGTGGACGTTGGCCCGCTGATCAATCAGGTCGCGGTGGCGCGCGCGGCTGAACAGGTGGAAGACGCACTGCGCGGCGGGGCAACGGTGCGCTGTGGCGGCTATGCGCAGGAAGGGCCGGGAAACTTTTTTGCGCCCACGGTGCTGGCGGAAGTTCCCCGCGGCAGCCTGTGCATGCTCGAAGAAACGTTCGCGCCCATCGCACCCGTCTGTGTGTTCGACCACGAGGAGGAGGGCATCCGGCTGGCGAATCACAACCCGGCCGGCCTGGCGGCGTATGTGTTTACCCGCGACCTCGCACGGTCGTTTCGCCTCATGGAGGCGCTCGAAGCCGGCATCATTGCCATCAACGACGGACTGCCCACCACCAGCCACGCGCCGTTTGGCGGCCTGAAGCAGAGCGGCTGGGGCCGCGAACTCGGCAGCGAGGGGCTCGACGCGTTTCTGGAAACGAAACACATTTCCATCGGGCTCTGAGCCTGGTTTTCCCTGCTACTGGTTCTTTTCACTCAGATACACTGCACCACCGAGATGCTCTACTCCTTCGCTCTTTCCAGGCGGGACATCTGCGGGATCGAACGGCACATGTGCGGGATCGAAGATCCATACGTATTCATAGTGGGCGTGTGAACCGAAGCGAATCACGACATGGGCCGGAAGATTCGGAAGATACTCGTAGTCCTTAACAACCCAAGGATAGTGCCCGTCAGGAGATAGCAGGGAATGCAGCTTTGTGATCGCAGGGCTGTTGGTTTGCCAATCTGATCCCGCTTGAAAATTACCGAGGATGAAATTCGCTTCTTTGCCTAAAGCATCCGTTCCCCCGACATCTCTGATTGCCGTTTCAGCTTGTAGTCTCATATCGCTACTCGCGCGCGAGCCCTTTTCAGAACAGCCCACAAGGAACTGCAAGGTGATCCAAGCAACCATTGCTATGATAAATGGGGCGGTTCTTGATATTGGCATATTATTTCCCACGTGCCTTTCGCTCCTGATTCGGCAGATGATGCAAAGGGGCGGGGGCCCATTTGCAACCGCTTCGCGATCCATTTCACTGTCGCCACGTTCGTCGCTTCACCCAGCACGTTCACCTGCCCCGGCACCTTCCGGCTGCTGTATGGGTTGAGCAGATTCAAACTCAGGGCAGCAGTGAAATGACTGCGCCAGTCCAGCGTAGAATTCCCTTCAAATCAAGAGCTCAAACGGCACGGGCGAGGATTTGTTCTGCTGGTGTCCGGGGCGAATCGTCGGTGTGCGGCAGGCGCCCGGAAAGCAGCGTGGCCGTTTGGGGCAGGTCATGGTCGGCTTCGATTTCGATCCGATTGTTCGGCCATGCGCGTCAGCCCGCGCTGACACCCAAACGCCCTTTCTGCCCGGCTCCGCGTTTCCCTGCTGTTGCTCCCTGTTTTCCTCACGACAGCGCCCTGCGGAGCCGGGCAGCCCCAAATTCACGGATGGTCGGCCTGCAACGCGGGCTTCACGTTCGCCCGGTTCGGTGCGTCGATCAGCGCCGCCAGTTCACGGCCAAACGCGGATAGCATGTGCCGCACCGGCGGCGAGGGTTCACGCCATTCCGGGGCGCCCGCACAGAAGAACTCACGGCGGGTGCGGGTGGCTGCCTGCTGCAATTGCGCGGCGCCGCTTTCATCCGGTTGGGCCGCGCCGGCCACCGGACCGAACACCGCCACCAAGGCGCCCGGTCCGGCTTGACGCGCGCCGGCCCATTCTGCCAGCCAGGTTGCCAGACCCGGCACCAGCGCTGCGCGAGTGTGGGCCGCAACGATGACAATGTCCGCATGAGCGGCTTGCCGCGCCGCGGTCCTGGCCAGCGCAGGAAACTCGAACAAATCCGTTCGCCACATCGCGACCGTGAGGGCGGCCTCGCCGGCCATCTTTTCCGCGATCCATTCGCACATCTGCCGGCCCCGCAGTCCGGCCGCAAAATTCTCATACGCCAGGAGGACGCGGCACGCCGGCCCGGTCGCAACCGCTGGCGGCTTCCGCCGTATGACCCGCACTTGGACGCGTTGGGCGGCTTCTGACATGGTGGCATCCTGACGCAGCCCCGCCGGGTTGTGAATCATGTGAACCATGGTTGCCCCATCGCAAAGAACACGATGTGGTGTGAGGCTCACGAATGGCGTGGATTCGGTTCCGAAATGTCGGTGGCTGCGACCGATGGAGTTTTCGCAGGAGCCATCCGGGCCGTGGCGAGGCGGGCGCGAATCAGTTTCATGACGACGAAAGATTCCCGTTCCCGTTCTTCCAACGTGTCGAGGATGCGGGCAATCGTTTCGCGGTAGTCCGGGATGAAGAGCTTGGCCAGCGCGTTGCAGCGACGCTGTGTTTTGCGCAGCTCACGGGCCAGCCGGCGCACGGCATTTTCCAGTTCCGCCAGCTCGGCCAACGGGGGCAGCAGGGCGGAAAATTGCCGCCACGCCTCCGCCGTGCTGGCGGACGTGCCGCCGACCCCGAAGGGAATGGCCGCTTCGGTCAGGGGCCAGGTCACGTGTGGGATGCGCAGTCCCATCAGGTGTTGCTCCGTAATGGCGGGTCCTTCGCGTTCCGGCACGCCCAATGCCGCGCGGTCGAGCGCGACCGAGCCAAGGTCCAGCTCGGCTTCGCGCAACGCCGCGTGCGCGGCGCGCAGGGCGTCCGTCACCTGCGCTTCGATTTGCCGGGCGCGGGCCAGCCGGTGCATCAATTCAAACACGAGAATGCGGCGCTTCTGCTCAAGCAGGTCGTAGCCTTCCTCGGCGAACGCGAGCTGGCGTTGCAGGACCAGCAGGTTCGATTTTGTAGGGGCGATGTTGAGTCTGGCCATGTGACAATATTTTGCTCACGCGGCGGCCGCGGGCGGGGCGGGGTGGTAATGCTGTTGCAGCAACGCATCACTCAAACGATGCAGCTCGTCGCGCGGCAGCAGCGCCAGCACCTCCCAGCCCAGGGCAAGCGTCGTGCCGATGGGGCGGTTTTCGTATTCTCCCTGGTTCAGGAAGCGCATTTCAAAGGCCTCGCCGAATTTCAAGTATTGCTTGTCCAGCGGGCTCAGTTCCTCTTCGCCAATGACGTCCGCCAGTCCGCGCACGCGTTTCACGTAGGCGTAACAGGCGAACAACTGGCTCGCGAGCGCCGGATGATCCTCGCGTGTGTAGCCGCGGCCCACGCCGTCCTTCATCAGGCGCGACAAGCTGGGCAGGCCGGCGATCGGCGGATACACGCCGCGCTGGAACAGGTCGCGGTCGAGCACGATCTGGCCTTCGGTGATGTAACCCGTCAGGTCCGGAACAGGATGGCTGATGTCGTCGGCCGGCATCGTCAGTATGGCCATTTGGGTGATCGACCCGGGCGAGCCTTCGATGCGTCCGGCCCGTTCGTAAAGGCTCGCCAGATCGGAGTAGAGATAGCCGGGATACCCCTTGCGGCCGGGAATCTCCGCGCGCGCCGTGCCGACTTCGCGCAGGCTTTCGCAATAGTTCGTCATGTCGGTCAGCAGGACGAGCACGTGCTGCCCGCAGTCGAAGGCCAGATGCTCGGCCAGCGTCAGGGCCACGCGCGGCGTGAGGAGCCGTTCCACGCTGGGGGCGTCCGCGAGCGAGAAAAACATGGCCGCACGGGCCAGCGCGCCCGATTCCCGCAGGTTGCGGATGAAGAATTCGGCAACGTCGTGTTTCACGCCCATGGCCGCAAAGACGATGGAAAAATCGACGCGCTCCTCGAGCAGCCGGGCCTGCCGCACAATTTGCGCGGAGACGCGGTCGTGGGGCAGGCCGTTGCCGGAGAAGATGGGCAGTTTCTGGCCGCGCACCATGGCGTTCATCCCGTCAATGGCTGACAGCCCCGTTTGGATGAATTCGCGCGGATAACGGCGGGCGTAAGGATTGATCGGAAGGCCGTTCACATCCCGGCGGTCCACGGAGAGCGATGCCGGCCCGCCGTCGGCCGGACGCCCGAGCCCATCGAACACCCGCCCCAGCATCTGCCGCGACACCGGCAGGCGGAAGCTCTCGCCCAAGAAATGCGTGCGCAATGAATCGTGGGCGAGTCCAGTCGTGCCTTCCAAAACCTGCACGACGGCCTGTTCGCTCGAAATGTCCAGCACACGCCCGAGCCGCGACTGGCCGGCGGAGTCACGAATTTCCACCATTTCGTCGTAGCCCACGTCGCGCACCCGCTCGATCACGACGAGCGGCCCTTCGATGCGCGCGGCGCCCCGGTATTCCAAACCATGGTCATGCACGTTGAGTGTGAGCGGGTTCATGTTACGTCTGGCTTGTGGCCGGGCTTTGGCCAAGGGTTTCCAGTTCGGCTTCGACTTGCCGTTCCAAGGCGGCCAGCCCGGCCAGGTTGGTGTTGCCGAGCGCCGACTTCGCCCGGAGCACGAGCGGCACGCAATTGAGCGCCCGCAATTTTGCCAGCGGCACGCCGGCTTGGACCAAATCGCGCCCCTTGCGATACAGGCTCAGGATGAGACGCAGCAGCGCCAGCTGCCGTTCCGGAGTGCAAAAGGCGTCCTCGGTGTCAAACGCGCTTTGAGCGAGAAAGCCGTCCTTCAGGATTTCCGCGATGAACAGAATGAGCCGTTGGGCTTCCGGCAAAACGTCCGGTCCGACGAGCTTGACGATTTGTTGTAAACGCTCCTCCCGCTGCAACAGCGTCAGGGCTTCCGTGCGCAGTTCGCTCCAGTCCGGCGACTGTCGCGCCCACCATGCGCTGACTTCCTCCACGTATTCGGAATACGACCGCAACCAGTGGATCGAGGGATAATGCCGTGCGTTGGCCAGTTCGGTGTCGAGCGCCCAGAAGCAGCGGATGAACCGCCGCGTGTGCTGCGTGACCGGTTCGGAAAAATCACCGCCGGGTGGACTCACGGCGCCCACAATGCTGACGGAAGCCCGCGCGCCGCCCAGCGTGGTGACGGCGCCGCCGCGTTCGTAAAACTGCGCCAGCCGCGCCGGCAGCGTGGCGGGAAAGCCTTCCTCGGCGGGCATTTCCTCGAGGCGTGCCGCCAGTTCGCGCAAAGCCTCGGCCCAGCGGCTTGTCGAGTCCGCGAACACCGCCACGTTCAGGCCCATGTCCCGATAATACTCGGCCAGCGTGATGCCGGTGTAGATGGACACTTCGCGCGCGGCGACCGGCATGTTCGAGGTGTTGGCGATGAGTATGGTGCGCTCCATCAACGGCCGGCCGGAACGCGGATCCTTCAACTCGGGAAACTCCCGGAGCACTTCGGTCATTTCGTTGCCGCGTTCGCCGCAGCCGATGAACACAATGATTTCGGCGTCCGACCACTTGGCGAGCTGGTGTTGCGTGATGGTTTTGCCGGTGCCAAAGCCGCCCGGAATCGCCGCCGCACCGCCTTTGCCCAGCGGGAAAAACGTGTCGATGACGCGCTGGCCGGTGATCAACGGCTCGGTCACACGCAGGCGCTCGCGAATGGGTCGCGGCTGCCGCACGGGCCAGGATTGCACGAGGGTGATGTGCTGCCGGCCTGCCGGGGTCCCGATGACGGCCACGGTGTCGCGCAACGTGTAATCGCCCCGCGCCGCCAGCCTGTGAAGCCGCCCGGCAATCTGCGGCGGCACGAGCACGCGATGCCGGACGAGCGGGGTTTCCGCGATTTCGCCCAACGCCTGCCCGGCCGCAACGGGGTCGCCTTCCCGCGCGAGCGGCGTAAACGACCAGCGTTTCGCGGTGTCCAGCGGTTCCACCTGTTCGCCGCGGCGAATCCACGCGCCGCTACGCGCCGCGATGCCCGGCAACGGACGTTGAATGCCGTCGTAGATGTTGCCGATGAGGCCGGGGCCGAGCCAGACGGAGAGCGGGGCACCGGTTTGTTGCACCGGAGCGCCCGGCCGCAACATGGTGGTGTCCTCATAAACTTGAATCGTGGCGTGATCTCCGATCAGCCTAACAATTTCACCCACGAGCCCCAGTTCGCCGACGTGCACCACTTCATACATCTGCGCGTTCCGCAGTCCCACGGCGGTCACGGTGGGACCGCTGATGCGCGTGACAACCGCAGTTTGGTTTGGAGCGATGACACTCATGTGGGTTCTCCCGGTGAAGCGGGTGCCAAGGACCAGCCCAGTTGCGCGGCGAGCTGGCGGCGCAGTTCCGGCCAGAGCCGTTCCAGTCGTGCGGTGAAGCGATTGTCGCAGATTTGGCGGCCGGTCGCGTCTTGAACCATGACGCCGCCATCGTCAAGGGAAGCCTCCGGAGCCAAGGTGAGTTGCAGATGCGGCCGGCCGACGCGTGGTGGCAGGTTGGCCAAAAGGGAGTCGCCAAAATCGGTGGCATCGGCCGGTGAGAGTTTCAGCACAAAATGGTCGCCGGCCATTTCGGCGAGCGCCGCGGCGGTCAGGGTGGCGAGCGCGACGCCGTAATCAAAGGTGTCGCGCGCGGCCAGGTGGGCGCGGGCTTCATCGCGGATGGAATGCAACGCCGCTTCAATTTGTTCGGCGCGGTGGCGGGCGACCTCCAGCGGCACGGTCGCGAGCAGCAATTCCGTGCGACGTTCGGCTTCGGCGCGCGCCGTGGTCAGCCGTTGGTTGTGCGCGGCAGCATCCGCAGCCTGATGCGCCGCGCGCAGGCTGGTGGCTTCCGCTCGGGCACGTGCGATGATTGCATCCGCCTCACGCCGTGCTTCGGCGAGAATCTCCGCCTGCAACAAGGCGGGCGCGCGTTCGTTGGCGGTGGTCACAACCGGCCTTTCTCAGGTTCCGACATGAAGTCCCACGGCTTCCTGAACAAGCTGGCGCAAGCTCCTTCGCCCGGGCAACGGGCCGGCGGGGCCGGGAATCTCCACGATCAACGGCCGGCTGCGCGTCCAACGCAGCTCATCCACGATGTCGCGCAGGCTGGCCGCCACGGACTCCGTGAGCAGGAGCACGCCGGCGTCCGGTCGTGTCGCCTCGCGGGCGAGAACGGCCGCGGCTTCCGCAGGGGTGGCCACGCTTTCTCCGGCCACGCCGGCGAGCCGGAAGCCGCGCACGGTGTCTTCATCGGCAAGGCAAAAGACCCTCATACGCCGCATTAAATTTTTTGCACCAGCATCATCGCAATGGCGAACCCGAGCACGGCGAGACCTTCCGCCAGCGCTACGAACAAGATGCTGCGGGTGAGCAATTCGGGCTTCTCCGCGGCGGCCCCCAGCGCGGCGGAACCGATGCGGCCCACGGCGTAGCTGGCGCCGATGACGCACAGCGCAATCGTAAAGGCCGCGGCGCCGCCGAGGCCAACCGCCTTGTAAACCGATGACGCGTCGGCCGCGGTGTCCGCCGGCGCGGCCTCGTCCGCCACACCGGAAGCAGCCAGCAACAACAGGCCGGCGAAGAGCACACCGGCCATCCATCGAATCCATTTCATGAGGCACCTCCGGGTTTGTTGTTTCAGGCGACCAGCCGAAACGGCTGGAATGGCCGGCCCTCGCCGGTCAGGAATTTCCCGAAAAATTCGTAATACTCGAGGCGCAGCGCCTGCACGGCCGCAATGACGCCCTCCAACACCAGCGCGCCGGCGTTGCCCAGAATCACCACCAGCGCGGCCAGCGCGGGGCCGCCCAATGGCAGTTGCCGGGCCTGGTCGGCGAGCGCGAGCGCGGCGGCCAGCGATGCGGCATGACTCATCGCGTAAGCCGCCAGCCGCACAAAGCTGATGGTGTTGGCCAGGTAGCTCAGCAGCGCTTCAAAGGCGCTGACGAGGGAAATCAAGCCGGCGACGCACCATCCTTCGCCAGGTTCGGGGCGGCGCCCGTGGCGACGGTCCACGAGACGGGCGAGCGGTTCCTTGAGCGCCCAGCCCGCGAGCGGCATTCCCACGAAGGCGGCCAGCGCCGGCAGCATCAAGCCGTGCGCCTTGAGGAAATTGCCCCCGAGCAGCAACGTCAGCGTTCCCCAGTAGAACAACAGGCCGGCCAGTCCGAACCGGCCGAAGCAGCCGCCAACGTAGTTCCCGCACCGGAGCCGGTTGGTGACGTTCAGGACGAGCCCCACGCTGATGACGACGACGCCGATGGCGATGGCCAGTTGCATCAGGCTGGCGGGGTCGCCGGCGAGCGGATCCCGCCACAGCGCGAATGATTTGAAGTATTCCAGCCCAAAACAACTGCCGTAGGCGCAGCCGAACCCAACGCTCGCCAGGCCCGCAATCACGAGCAACCGGCCGACGTCCTGCAACCTCTGGCGGCGCGCCCGGCGGCACATCAACCCGCCTGCCACGGCCAGCACGCTGCCGTGTCCCACATCACCGAACATCAGCCCGAACATCAGCGGATAACTCAACGCCACGAACAGGGTTGGCTCCAACTCGTGATAGTCCGGCAGACCATAAGCGGTGACGAGCCGGGCGAAGGGCCGCAGCCAGCGCGGCGGTTGCAACAGCACGGGAACCGCGGCGTCCGCCGCGCCGGCCGGTGCGGTCTCCAGTTGCATGCAACCGTGCGAGAGTTCGCGCGTGCGACGTTCAATTTCTGTCACGGCCGGCTCAGGTGCCCAGCCCGCCAGCAGCACGGTGGCCTCGGTGCGGGAACACTGTTGCTCGGCTGCCAGCAATTGCCGTTCGCGCATCGCCAGCTGTTCCAACTGGCCCAAAGGCGCGGCGTATTCGACGGCCAGCGTGCGGGCCTCCGTTTGTGCCCGGTTCAACTCCCGGACCGCCGCCTGCTGTTCCCGGCGGCGTTCCGCGGCCAGCGAATCGCAGGTCGCATTGGCGCTCACCGGCAGGGGGTCGCTCTGAAATCCCGCGTCCCGCAGCGCACTTGCGAGCGCCGGCCAACGGGCGGGCGTGGTCAACACGAGCAACGGTTGGCGGCCACGTTCCACCGCCAGCGGCAGCACGGCAGCGTGCGGGTCAAGCTGCGCGGAAAGTGCCTGCCAGTTTTCGGCCGGCAAACTCCCGGTTGCGAAATGCAGGTGAGCGAATGCCTGCGGGCCGTCCAGCGGCAGATCCAAGCCGCAGTAACGGGACAACAATTCGCAATCTGCATCGAGTTCGCGGACTTGATCGGTGCATTGTTGCCGTCGCGACATGACTTCATCCGCGCGGGCTTCCCATAAACGCAACGTGGCGTCGGCGTCGGCCCATGTCAGTTGGGTTGCCGGTGGGGTGAGGGACGCCGGCGGAATTTTCAGCATCCGGCGCAGTTCCGTGACGCGCTGGAGCACATCGTGGCAGCGTGCCAACTCGACGTTGCAGTCACGGGCCGGCAGCGGCGCCGTGTCCGGGCCGGGCGCGGTTTGCTCCAATTGCACGGCACCCAACCCGCCCCAGCTCTCCAAGACCACGCGGGCGTCCTGCCGCAGGACCAGGGCGCGCAATCGGCACATGGGCACGGGACTAAACATGCGTTGCCTCCACTTTCTGGCTGGTCGTGAGCCGGGCGCGAAGGCCTTCGCCCGGCACGGCCAGGCGAATGCCTTCCGAGATGGTGGTTAAATCAGCTGCTTCGATACGGCGCAACACCGCGTAGCCAACGATGGCGCCCAGGCCGGTGAAGCCGCCGCGACAGGCGCGGTGGGCGAGGCGCATCAGGCGCCGCCTGGTCGCAGCCTCCAGCGCCGTCGCAAAGCTGGCCGCCGCCGGTTCGCCTTCGGGTGTCGTCGGCACGGCGTCCAAGGCCGGACCGACGGCACGGCGCAGGGCCGTCCGCAAATCCGTGTCCGTGAGCATGGCGTTGAGGCGAATCCGGGAAATGCCGGCCCCGGCAACATGCAAACGGTTTAAGAGTTCCACAGGCAGGCCGTGAACAAATTTGCCGCGCGCCACCAACATCAGGTGAAACGTATCCGCCTCTTGTTGCGCCGCCGCGTGGATGCAGTCGTGATCCTCGCCCGCAAGTTGTGACGTGAGGCGCAACAGTTCCTCGAAATACGTGCGATCCAGTGCGGCCTCGGTGAGGAACGGAGACGCGGCCGCCGGCGCGCGGGCGGGCAGCCGTTCGAGGCACTCACGGAACACGCCTTCGGGGAGCCGTCGGGCGAGATGCGACAACGAAGTCACGTCGGCCGGGATGTCTGCGTCCAGCCTCAGTTCCGGCGGCAGCAAAATAAGCTGCGGACGCACCGTGGCAGTGGAAACACGAGCCCGCCAGGCGCGCAACAGGGCTTTCAAATTTTCCAGTTGGAAACGGACCAGCAGCCAGTGCAGCAGGCGGGCGGCGGGACCCTTCAGGTTTTTCTGCCAGTAGATGAGTTCGCGGACGAGGGCCTGCGTCAGCTGATGTTGCCAGGCCGTGGCAGTTTCCGTTTTGAATTCCGGGTGACGCGCCGCCGCCAGTTCGGGGATGGAGCGCAGGCGGCAGAACGTGTCCAGGCATTGCGCGTCGGCCAGCCGGCTGCGCCGGGCGTGGGCGCGGGCCGCGAGGTAATCCAGATTGTTGGTGACGGCTTGAGTCATGAGCTTGTTCCGGCTGCCGCGTTGCCGCCGGCGACACACCGAACGACCTCGGCGACGGCCTGTTGATGCAGTGCGGGAGCGATCTGGATTTGCTGCGCGATGTCAGCCAGCGCGCGGGTCAGTTCGTGATCTTTCCGGCGTTGGGCTGCCGCTGCGGTGTCGGTGAGCCATTGTGCGATTTCGTCGTCCGTCCGTGTTTTGGACAGCGCGCTCGCGGCTTCGGCCTCGCGTTGAGCCGTCGCCAGCAGGCGCGCGGCCTCCGCCCGGGCGGTTGCGACGATCTGCTTCGCTTCCGCCTCCGTCGCGAGGATGCTTTGAATTACGTCGCGCATGGCGAGAATGCGGGCCGTTGCCGGCCTCGGCTCAGGCGGCGGCCGCAACGACCCGTTTGCCCAGGTGAAACTCGTGAATGACGGCGTCGCCAATCAGGCGCGCGGCTTCATCGTAAGGCACACGGTCGGTGTTGAGGACGAGGTCGTAGAGCAGCGGGTCATCGATGTCCTTCCCGTAATGTTCCTTCAAGTAGCGCCGTCGCCCCTTGTCCTCAGTCTTGATGAATTCCTCCGCTGCAGCGTGCATGAGCCGATAGACTTCCTCGACGCGCCGGGTCCGGTGCTCGAGCGATCCCACGAGGCGCACGTGAAAGGCCGTGGCCAGCCGGCCGGTCACCACGTTCGCTCCCCGGCCCACAAGGATCACATTGCCCATCGAGGCCAGGTGCCAGATGGTTTCCGCGGTGTGCTTGACCAGGTTCCAGGACGAAGGGTGCAGTCCGAGGATTTCCTCCAGCGTGTCATGAATGAACGGCTTGTGATTTTCGGGTTCATACTTGGCCACCCGTTGCGAGATGTGGTGGTCCTCGAGCACCCGTTCCATCAAGTTCTTGTCAAAGACCGTCCAGCCGCAATCCACCGGAGCGTGTTGCTGCAAATACTCCGCCAGCTTGGCGGCCACCGTTCGTCCGCCCGCGCCGGTCAGGCGCGAGATCGTGATGGCCGGCTTGATTGCCGGCTCGGCGACGCGGCGGGCCGGGTTCAACTGACAGTTGATGAAGGACAGGCATTGTTCGTAACTGACATTTTTCCACATGGC
This sequence comes from Verrucomicrobiia bacterium, assembly GCA_035765895.1. Classification (NCBI taxonomy): domain Bacteria; kingdom Pseudomonadati; phylum Verrucomicrobiota; class Verrucomicrobiia; species Verrucomicrobiia bacterium. The sequence goes on from DASTWL010000087.1 coordinate 25,128, forward strand.
CCCTCCATTTCTCCGGCGCTCCTGATTCACCTCCCCGCAAACCCGGCAGCGGCGGGGCGACGACGGCGGGGGGATTCGCGTTGAACGATTCGCCCGCCCGGGTCGGGCGCCGGATGGCGCCGCCCGCCGGATTCGCGGTTGCCACGGTTACAAGGCTTCCAAAATGCGCAGGGCTTTGCGCGCCTCGGCGGTGCTGTCCAGCGCGAGGTGGGCGACAAATTTACGCCCCAGTGCCGCCGCGGAAAATCCGCGCAGGTTCAATCCTTGCGCGGCGAGCGCCTGTGCGATGCGCTGCCCCTGACCGGGACGGTTGGGGCCTTCCACGCGCACGGCGTGCAGACTGGCTGTGGGGGTGAATCCGGCCTGTCGCGCAGCGCGCGCCGCCGCCATGCCCTTGATGGGCGTCACGAACAAAACTCCTTTGCCCGGTGATTCGGGCGAACGGCGGGCAATCATGAACTCCAGATTGACTCCGGCATTGGCCAGGACGCCCAGCTTGTCAGCCAGCCCGCCGGGACGGTCCTCCAAGGTCGCCGCCCACGTATCCACCCGACCTGTTTTGAATGCCATAAAGTGCGCTCCTTTCGTTTTGCATGGTTTACGTCGGCTTCTCCGGTGTTATTAGCATAGTCCCGTAATCAGTTGCGTCAATTTGCCTCCGCTAATTCGCGCTTCGACCTGGTTGCGGCCGCCCCGGCTCCGGGCCGTTCGCCAATTTCGTCGATTGGAACTATGTTTGCCCCATGGATTCCCTAGGTGGCACCTGCGGCGGTGAGGCTCGTCGGAAACGGCAGACGGAGGCGTCGCGGAGCGATGGGACAAGGGTTTTGCGGGCCGGCGTTGAACCGCAAACGAAAGGAACGTTATGATCCCCAAATACACGATCGAATACACGGCCCAACTCGGGAAGCATCGCCAGTTGAGCCAGTATCACACGGATGATCCCGTGGCGTGCGAGGAATTCGTCGAGGAGTTGATGGAGGCGGAATATCCGATCCGCTCCATCCGGCACGACGGCATGGAGCTGTCCAAGCGCGAGTTTGACCGCGTCATCAAAACGGCGGCCGGCATGCTGGCGTCGAAGCACATCTGCGCTTCGCTCGGCATCAAACCCGAGGAAGAGCGGTTTCGCTTCGGTTTCACGGCGTGACGGAAACGGGCGCAGTGCCGGTGCGGAGATAGCGCGGCGGCGACCGAAAGGTGCAGGGACGGCTGCTGCGTTGCCGCCCGCCGAAGGAGGTGTGAATGAACCTGAAACTTTCGGTTGTGGCCATCCAGAAACCGGCGGCCGTGAACTTCATTCTCGGGCAGACGCATTTCATCAAGAGCGTTGAAGATTTGCATGAGGCGCTCGTGAATGCCGTGCCGGGCATCAAGTTCGGCCTGGCCTTGTGCGAGGCTTCGGGCAAATGCCTCGTGCGCACCAGCGGCACCGACGCCGGCCTGATCGAGCTCGCGCGGCAGAACGCCCACGCCCTCGGCGCCGGCCATGGCTTCATCATCTTTCTGGGCGACGGCTTCTACCCGTTGAACGTGCTGAACGCGGTCAAGGCCGTGCCCGAGGTGTGCGGCATTTTTTGCGCGACCGCGAATCCCACGCAGGTCGTCGTGGCGGAAACGGAGCAGGGCCGCGGCATTCTGGGCGTGGTGGATGGCTTCGCGCCGCAAGGAATGGAAACTGATGCCGACGTGGCTTGGCGCAAAGATTTCCTGCGCCAGATTGGCTACAAGCTTTAAGCGAGGCGAGCATGGAGGATCCGACCAGCATTGAGTTGCGACGGCTGCAAAAGCGGCTGAACCGGTTTTTGCAGGAATTTACCGGCACACCGCTGGTCGCGCTCGCCGCGCAGGATGTTTGGACGCCGGCCATCAACGCCTATTGGGCAGGGGATCGCATCCTCATTTGCGTGGACCTCGCCGGGGTGGACAAGACCGCGATTGACCTGAACGTCGAATCACAGCGCCTCGTGTTGCGCGGACGCCGGGAACTGCCCGAGCCGCGGGGCGGGGGCAGGACGGTGGAACGGGTTCTGGCGCTGGAAATCAACCACGGTCCATTCGGACGCGTGGTGACCTTGCCGGATGCGGTGGACCCCGCGCGGACCACGGCGGAATTGCGCAACGGCCTGTTGTGGGTTGTGCTGCCGCTGGCCGGGAAGGGGAATGCGCCTGAAAGGAGCTGAGCCTTCGTCATGAGCGACACGGTCTCCAACAAACCACCGGTCGAGATCGACGTTGAACAACCGATGGGCGGCGCGCCCGGGCGCAGCGCCCAGTCTGGACCGGACGAGCCGCGCATACCCGCCGTGTTGCCGCTGTTGCCCTTGCGGAACACGGTCATGTTTCCCGGCATGGTCGCGCCGTTGAGCGTGGGCCGGCCGGCGTCGGTGAAAATGCTCGGCGAAGTGCTGCCGCACGGCAAAATCATCGGAGTGGTGGCCCAGCGGGACGGGGCGCAGGAAGAGCCCGGCGCGGCGGATGTTTATCCTGTCGGCACCGCCGTGACGGTGTTGAAACTGCTGCGCGAAATCGAAGGCGGTGTGGTCGTCGTGCGCGGTCTGCAACGCTTCGTCATCCGGCGCTTCGTGCAGACGCAGCCCTGGTTGCGGGCCGAGATCGAACTGCTGCCGAGTTCCGCTCCGCCCACGAACGATCAGGAGTGGGAGGCGGCCGTGCGCAACCTCCGGGAAAGCGCGGCGAAAGCCGCCGAGCTGTCGCCGGACGTGCCCGCCGGCGTGGAGCTGGTGTTGATGAACATCGAAGATGCGGGGCAGCTGGCCGATCTGGTCGCGGGAAATCTGCCCATGGAACTGCCCGAACGGCAGGCGTTGCTGGAGCAGACCGATGTGGTCAAGCGCGTGCGCGCCGTGCAACAGCGGGTCCACGCGCAGCTCGAAATTCTCAAGCTCCAACAGAAGCTCCAGAAGCAGGTGTCGTCGCAGTTCTCGGACATGCAACGCCGCGCGTATTTGCATGAGCAGATCAAGGCGATCCAGCGCGAACTTGGCGAAGACGCCGAGGGAACCGAGCAGCAGGTCGAGCAGTTGCGCCAGCGGCTGGCCGAAGCCAAACCGCCGGCCCCGGTGGTCGAGCAAGCCGGGCGCGAGTTGAAACGGCTGGGCTATGTGCCGCCCGCCAGCGCGGAGTTTTCCGTCATTGTCAGCTACGTCGAAACGCTCGTGGAACTGCCGTGGAACAAATTGACGGAGGACAATCTCGATTTGAACCGCGCACAGCAAATCCTCGACCGCGATCATCACGATCTCGAAAAGGTGAAGCGCCGGCTGATTGAATACCTCGCGGTGCGCAAGCTGAACCCGGCCGGCCGCGGCCCGATTTTGTGCTTTCTGGGTCCACCCGGCGTGGGCAAGACGAGCCTGGGGCAATCCATTGCCGATGCGCTCGGCCGGAAATTTGCGCGCATGAGCCTCGGCGGCATGCGGGACGAGGCGGAGATCCGCGGCCACCGGCGGACCTACATCGGCTCGATGCCTGGACAGGTGATTCAGGAGTTGCGCCGTCAGGGCACCCGCAATCCCGTGTTCATGCTGGATGAAATTGACAAGCTGGGCGCGGACTTTCATGGCGATCCGGCGAGCGCCCTGCTCGAAGTGCTCGACCCGCGGCAGAACCAGTCATTCGTGGATCATTATCTCGACGTGCCGTTCGATCTGTCGCAGGTGATGTTCATCACCACGGCGAACTACATGGACCCGGTGCCGCCGGCGTTGCGCGACCGCATGGAGGTCATCGAGATTCCCGGTTACACCGACCGCGAGAAACTCATCATTGGGCGCGATTATCTGCTTCGGCGGCAGTTGGCGGAAAACGGACTCAAAGCGGGGCAATGCAAGTGGTCCACGGCGGCGCTGGAAAAGATCATCGAAGACTACACACGCGAAGCCGGCGTGCGTGAATTGGAGCGGCAGATCGGCGCGGTGTGCCGGGCCGTGGCGGCGCAGATTGCCCGCGGGGAGCGCGATCATGTCAACGTGGAACCGAAGCTCGTGATGACACTGTTGGGGCCGGCCCGCTACATTCGGGAAACCCGGCTGCAAACCAACCGGCCGGGCGTGGCCACGGGGCTCGCCTACACGCCGACGGGCGGTGAAGTGTTGCACATTGAAGCCACGCGGTATCCGGGCAAGGCCAATGTCACCCTCACCGGCCAGCTCGGCGACGTGATGGCTGAATCGGTCGAGGCGGCCCTGAGCCTGGTGCGCACACGTGTGCGCGAGCTGGGCATTCCCGCCGACGCCTTCAAGGACACTGACGTGCACGTGCATGTTCCCAGCGGCGCCGTGCCCAAGGATGGTCCCTCCGCCGGCGTGGCGATGTTCACGGCCCTGGCGTCGTTGTTCACCGACACACCGGTCCGCGGCACGGTGGCGATGACCGGCGAAATCACGTTGCGCGGCCTGGTGCTGCCAGTCGGTGGCTTGAAGGAAAAATGCCTCGCCGCTCTTCGCGCCGGCATCAAACAGGTCATTCTTCCAAAGCTGAACGCGAAGGACCTGGTGGAAGTGCCGGACGAGGTGAAGGAAAAGCTCAAGTTTTCGCTGGTGGACAACGTGGACGAAGTTCTGGCGCTCGCGCTCGTGCCAAAACGGTCACTGCCGGCATCGTCGCCCCGCACGCACCGGCCCAAGGCAAAACGACGCGCGCGTCGCTTGCGTCACGTCGCGGTGTCAAACTTGTGAGGCAACCGGCATGCAACTCCTGCCCACGGAAGTCGAGTGTTATGCCGGTCATCAAGCCGATGAAATCCCGCGGCGATTTCAATGGGGCGGGCAGTGGCTGGACGTTGCGGAGGTGCTGGACCGCTGGCAGCAACTGGAGAACCTGCCCGAATGGCCACGGGCCAATTATTTCAAGGTGCGGGCTGCCGATGGACACGATTATTTGCTCAAGCATGACCGGGAGGCGGATGCGTGGTTTCTGGTGCGGCGGTGGTGAGCCCTGGCCGCGCGTGGCCGTGCGGGGCCGGCGAGCTGTGCTAAATTGTTAAGGGGTGCGGCGGCTGTGCAGCACGGGCATCCGCCGACCCGCCGACGGGGCGGAGGTGCCAGCGGGGCTGCCCGGTCGGAGGTGGATATCGCCCGCTGGCAGGAGGTCAACCATGAGTGCAATGACAAAATGGCATCCCTTCGGAACGCGGGAAAAGCTGGAGCTGTTGGCGCCCGAGCGGCGCTGGGATCCGTTCTGGGAGATGGAGCGTGACCTGGCCATGTTGTGGAACCGCATGGACCAGATGTTTGGCCAGCCGTTACTGGCAGCGCCGGCCGAAGGTCTGACCGAGACGGCGTGGTTCCCACGGGTGGACATCACCGAGGACGAAAAGGAGTATCTCGTCAAAGCGGAGCTGCCGGGCGTAAAGAAGGAGGAGATCAAGGTCACGGTGCGCGACGGCAATCTGACCATCAGCGGCGAGCGCAAGGCGGAGAAGGAGGAAAAGAGCCGCCGCTATCATCGTCTCGAACGCGCTTACGGCGGCTTTGAACGGAGTTTTACGCTGCCAGGCAATGCGGAGGCGGCCAAAATCACCTCAGAGTTCAAGGAAGGCGTGTTGAGCGTGCACCTGCCCAAAGTTCCCGGTGCCACGGCCAGGGCCATCGAGGTGAAAGTGTCATGAGTTGCCGGACGCGTGCAGCGTTGCGTCCGGTGCGGAGTTGAAGCAGTGAACCTGCAACAAATGGAGCAGCGCCATGAAATCCCATCTGGTCATGGCGGGACTGTTGATGCTGTCTCTCCTGCCGGGCTGCGACAGCGGCCTGAAATCGAGCCGGGGCTTCCGGTTGCCGGACGGTGACGCCGAAAAAGGCAAACAGGCGTTCGTCGATCTCAAATGTTATACCTGCCACAAGGTTGAGGGGGTGGCGGCGTTGCCGGCGCCGACGGCTTTCAATCTCACGCTGGGTGGCGAAACCGCCCGCGTGAAAACCTACGGCGAGCTGGTCACCTCCATCATCAACCCATCCCACGTCATCTCCGAGCCATACCGGCGTCAGTTGACGGATGCCAAACTGTCGCCGATGCCCGAGTTCAATCGCACGATGACGGTGGAACAGGTCATTGACTTGGTGGCGTTTCTCCAGCCGCGTTACAAGCTGGTGGAGCCGACTTACGAACAGCCCTATCCGTGAGCCGGCAGAGCCATGTGTTGAACCCGGCGCGCCCTCCCCGGGCCGGCGGACGCGCCCCAACGGAGGATTCCCATGAACAAATGTGAAGTCTGCGGCAATGAATACGACAAGCTCTTCGAGGTGCGCTTGGGCGGGCACAGTCACAGCTTCGATTGCTTTGAATGCGCGATTCAGGCCCTGGCGCCGGTCTGCCTGCACTGCGGGTGCCGCGTCATCGGCCATGGCGTCGAGGCGGGCGGCCGCACCTTTTGCTGCGCCAGTTGCGCGGCCAAAGCGGGCGTGCACGGCGTCAAGGACCGCGCGGACGGACCGCTCCTCGCGGCCGTGTGACGTGGCGGGCGCCGGTCCGCGTGCTGCTTTCCGTGGACGGGCGCGGGTGTGAATCAAGCCAGGACGGCTGCCGCGGGCAGTCGTCAACCAAAGGAGCGTTATGAGAATGGCCGAATCCATGGCAGGCCGCCGGGATCGTTTGATCCACGAGCGGGTTCATGACCCCTACAAGAGCCGGCACAAACCGCCCGAGCCAAGCGTGTGCAAGGTCTGCCACGCCGTCTTTCGCGGCGGCCGCTGGCAGCGCGCCGAAGCGTGGCCGCTGGCGGCGCATCAGACGCTGTGCCAGGCATGCCAGCGCACGCGCGACGATTATCCGGCCGGGGTGATCACCCTCACCGGCGGCTTTGTCAGCGCACACAAGGATGAGATCCTTGGCCTGGTCCGGCATCACGAGCAGGAGGAAAACGCGGAGCATGTGCTGCATCGCATCATGCGGGTGGAGGAGGGCGCCGCCGGTCTGGTGATTCTGACGACGGACCTGCATCTGCCCCGCCGGATTGGCGAGGCCCTGCGGCGCGCGTTCAAAGGCGAACTGCACCTGCAATACGAGGACGAAGGTTGTTTCCTGCGGGTGAACTGGCGGCGTGAGGCGTGAACTTCCGGCCAGCTTGGGCGTGTCATCGTGCGTGCTGCCGGTCCGTTCATGACCGCGCACCCTGAAGGCTTCCGCCGGCGCAAGGCTGAGGGCGGGGGAAGTGCCGTGCGCATCCAGCCCAATCAATGAAATAACACGGAGCGCCCGCGAAGGCGTTTAAAAGCGCGGGATTGGCGCTGGACGGGCGGTGTTTGGCGGAGTAGATAGGTTTGCATGGTGGCTGTTCTTGGTTCCAGTGTTGGCCGGGGCATGCGTCCCAAAACAGGCGGCCAGGCGCCGCTCCCACGGCGCGATCCACGTTTACATGGGAGCGCAGACACCATTTCTGCCTTCAGCAAAAGCCATGACGTCTGCTTGTCATCGACACCCGTATGAAAACTTCACGCACTTTTTGCCTTGTCATAACAGCACTGGTCGTCGGTTTTGTTGCGGCCCGTTGGTGTTTCGCCCAGTCAACGAATCCAGCACCAAACAAGGAGTCAGCGATCGATAACAATTTCGCTCTTGAGGAATTGGAGTCCTTTGTCGCTTACCTACAGGAAACGAAGCAGACAAACGCCCTGAAGCGATTCGACGATTACAGCAATGTTTCCATTGTTTCCCGGAGTTCCGCTGATTTGGGGGTGCGTCTTTATATTCTGTATAGCCTTCGCACCGGCCACACAAACGAGGCCATCAACGTGTTGGAGGCCCGGATGACCTCAGATGTCGTCGCGTTTGCCGCCAGCTATCGCGATCTTCCCGTATCCATTCGCGAGAAGGTGAGCCTGACAGCATTTCGCAGGGCGAGGGATTATTGCCGAAAGTATCCGGTAAGAAGTGGTCACTCAGACGTTGACGAAATCGTGATGAAGGCCTTCACACTTTTGGATGAGCAGGCTGCCAAATGAGGTTCGCCGGGAGGCGATGCATTATGCCCGGCATGAGTCCCACACCGTGTGGCCCGTCGCCGCTCACGCGGCGCAACCCGCGTTTTATGCCCAAGAGAGACACCCCTGCCTGCTTCAACGAAGGCCGCACTGTTCTGTTCAAACCACTTCGCGCGTCATGAGACTAATCGCCGTTTTCATTCTTTCATGCATTTCGACTTTCGCTGCGGATACCGGCGTTCACATGACTGCGAGCGCCAGCACGAATGCCGAAACCGGAGCTGTCTATTTGGAGGAGACGTTTACCCGCAATGGACAGACCAATCTGGTCCGCAGAACTAAAACAGAAGATGGCGTTGTTACGGGCAGGATTCAGAGATTCTATCACGATGGCGAATTTGTGGCTGTCCATGTCGTCGTCAGCAAGCCTTCCCACATGGCGAGAGAGTCGTTTTCCACCACTGGGTCGTCATGCTCAGTAAATGTTGATTTTTCCCCGACCAAGGAGATTGAACGAGTGATCATCACCAGAACGAAGGGGAACGTTCTGGAAGGGTTTGCCGCGACCAATGGCGTGTTCTACCCCGTCAGCAATTCAGATTTGCGGATTAGACCGGTGAAATGAAGTTGTCGGCCAACTAGATTTGATGAGAAGGCAGAGGCACACCACGAGGCGATGCATTAGATTCCTCTGCCCTGTAAAAAGTAATCCACATGCCCGTTGTTTCCCCTCGTCCGCTCTTGCTCCTGCTAGCGGTTTGATCCTCGTTTTCGATCTCGGCGACCTTTAACATCCCGTCTGTGCGCCCTCAATGTCGGGGGCGGGGCCAAGCGTGCCTGGCGGGATTGGCGCTGGACGGACGGGGCTTGGCGGAGTAGACAGGTCTTCATGGTGTTTGCGCTTCGTTCCTTTGTTGTCTGGGGCGTGCGTCCCACAACCGGTGGCCCGGCGCCGCTCCGGCGGCGCAACCCACGTTTACTCCGGAGCGCAGACACCGCTTTTACCTTCACCGAAAGCCATGCTGTCTGGTCACGACATTCACGCCATCGCTCATGAAAACATTGCTTCGTTCTCTTCTGGCAGCGGGGATTCTACTTTGCGCTATTATTACGGTGGAAGCGACGGAGTATGCGCGGCCATTCCCGGTCATCGGTATTCCCAAAGGCGCATTGTCGGAGCAGCGAGCCGCCGCCGAGAAGTTGGGACGAGAGTTTGGCGGCACCGTCAGCATGCTCGACACAAATCCAGTTTGCTGTGTTTGGCTGGAGGTGCGGCCGTGGCGACCGCATCCCGGCAGGGACGGTTATGTGATCATTCATCAGGCTGGCGGCACGCTAATCAGTGCGTCGAATCGGCAGGAGCTTGAGGCAGCTGTGGACAGGTTCATCAAGTCTTCGCGAGTGCGTGACGGCAAGCGTGAGGCTCCTGTGGGGTTGATGACGAGTTATGAAATCGTCAAATGACCTGAACGGCCAACAAGGCGCGATGCATGCGAAAAGGGTCTGAGGTCGGGCAAGGAATTGGGCTTGCTGCGGGTGATAAAGGATATTTCTGCCTGGGGAAAAATTCCGAAGTCCGTCGGGCATTCCGAAGTCCGTCGGGCATTCCGAAGTCCGCCGGGCTTTCGGGCCACCGCCGCCATCAATTGCTCGAAGCGCACGAGTTTAGTGGGCACGATCATCCAGGTGGCACCAAGCGTATGAAAAAATTCATTGTTCCACTCATCGTGGCGAGCGCGCTGGCGGTCGGGGCGCTGGCGGGGTTTCGTTACGCCAACCATCGCGCTGGCTGGGCGGTCACGGACACCATTGCTGCGTATGAGTTTGGTAACGCCGCGGACACCTTCACAGTGCTGCATAACTTGCGCGCGGGTGACACCAACGCCGCCTTTGATTCGTTGGAGGGGGATTTGGATTTGAGCGTTCTCGCGCTGGGCGGAATCCTTGAAGAGTATCCCGCCGTTGAGCACGCCGCGAATTACACGAATCTGCTGCGCCGGATCGCCGCGTATCGTGCGGCGCATCCCTATCATGACGAGGTCACGAACATGGACGCGGCGGTGAAAGAGATTCTGGCCCGGGTGGGCGCAGCGAAATAAGGCGTCTTTGGTCCTGAAGGGAACCCGTCGCCGCAGCGGCGGCGGGAAATGCACTGGCGGAGAGGGGGGGATTCGAACCCCCGATACCTTTTGGGTATTCACGCTTTCCAGGCGTGCGCGTTAAACCACTCTGCCACCTCTCCACCGAAAGCGGCGCCCACTCTGTCGCACCCGCTGTCGGGGTGCAACTTTTTTCAATTCGCAGGCGGGGTTGCTCCCGCGGCAAACAAATCGCGCACGGCAATTTGAAATTCGGGCAGCAGCGGTTCGCTCAAAATTTCGCTCCCGGCCAGAATGCCTTTCAACACGAGCCCGTAGGCGGTGGCGTGGTAAACCTCCACGTTGTCGTAACGCGGGTCCACCATCCACAACCGCGGGAGCCGGGTGTCCTCGTAGATTTGCTTCTTGAGGACGGTGTCGACGCGGTGGTCGTCCGAACTGACGATTTCCACGGCGAGCCAGAGGCGGTTGTTGGCGGTGGTGACCAGGGCGAGGTCCGGCCGGAGGGCGTGCTGCGAATTGAGTTGAATCCGCGTCCGGACGGGCAGGAGGCGGGTGCCGCCCAGGTTGGCCACGCTGGCGAGGAGAGTGGCGTGGAGGCGGGCGCAGAGGCGTTCGTGGCGTTCGCCCGGCGCCAGGCGCAGGTGGGGTTCGCCATACAACAACTCATCGTAAGGCTCGGTCATGCGTGGTGCAGCACGTTACGGAGGAAGCGTCCGGTGTGCGAGCGTTTGTTCCGGGCGACGGCTTCGGGCGTGCCGGCGCAAACAATCCGGCCGCCGCCTTCGCCGCCTTCGGGACCGAGGTCAATGACCCAGTCCGCTTCGGCCACGAGATCCAGATTGTGCTCGATGACGATTACGGTGTGCCCGGCGTCCACCAGCCGTTGAATCACGTCCACCAGCCGGCGCACGTCGGCCATGTGCAGGCCGATGGTGGGCTCTTCGAGAATGAACAGGTTGCGGGCCGGGGATTTCGCGGCCCGCAACGGCGCTTCCGCGGGACCGGGTCGCAGACCGGACAAGAGATGGGAAACGAGTTTCACGCGCTGGGCTTCGCCGCCGCTCAACGTCGGGCTCGTCTGGCCGAGCTTGAGGTAATCCAGTCCCGTGTCGTGGAGCGCCTGCAACGCGCGATGAATCTTGCGGTGCGCCGCGAAGAAGTTCAGCGCCTCCTCGACCGAAAGATCCAGCACCTGGGCGATGTTTTTGCCGGCGTATTGGATGTCGAGCGTTTCCTGGTTGAACCGCGTGCCGTTGCAGGTTTCGCACCGCACAAAGGCCGGCGGCAGGAAGTTCATTTCAAGTTTGATGACGCCTGCGCCTTCGCATTCGGGGCATCGCCCCTGCGCGCTGTTGAACGAGAACCGGCTCCCCGTGTAACCGCGCATCCGCGCCTCCGGCACCTGGGCGAACAACTGGCGGATGTCGTCGAAGAAGCCGACGTAGGTGGCGGGAATCGAGCGCGGCGTGCGGCCGATGGGCGACTGGTCCACTTCATAGACCGCGGCGATGGATTCGCAGCCCGTCAGCCCGGGCAGGCGTTTGGTTCCGGCCGCGGCGCGCGCGGGGCCGCGGCCCTTCTGGAGCGCCGTTTGCAGCGCGGGCAACAGGCATTCGCGAATCAACGTGCTCTTGCCCGAGCCGCTGACGCCGGTGACGCAGATGAACCGGCCCAGCGGAAAACGCACGGTCAGATCACGCAGATTGTTTTTCGCGGCGTGTTGCAACGTCAGCCAGGCGGAACCGGACGGTGCGGCGTTGCGCTTCGCCTGCGGACGTTCGCTGGCTGTGACCGGCCGCCGCGCGCCGCGGGCCGGATAGCGTTTCTCCGCCTGGGCGCGCAGGCATTGGCCGGTGAGGGAATCCTGATGGCGCAGCAGCTCCGGCAACGTCCCGCTCGCCACGACCTGACCGCCGTGAACGCCGGCGCCGGGGCCCAGGTCGATGACGTAATCCGCGCGGCGCATCGTGTCTTCGTCGTGCTCCACCACGAGCACGGAATTGCCGCGCGCCCGCAGCCGTTCGAGCGTGTTGAGCAACTGTTCGTTGTCGCGGGTGTGCAGGCCGATGGTGGGCTCGTCGAGAACGTAAAGCACGCCGCTGAGATTGGAACCCAGCTGTGCCGCGAGGCGGATCCGCTGGCCTTCACCGCCCGAAAGCGTGGGCACGCCGCGTCCCAGTTGCAGGTAGCCGAGCCCGACTTCGTTCAGGAAGCGCAGCCGCTCGTGAATTTCCGGCAGGATGTCGCGGGCGATGGCGGCTGCACGCGCATCGAACTTGAGCGTGGCAAAAAACCGGGCGGCGGCTTCCACGTCCAGGGCGGACAGAACGTCAATGGTCGGAGCGGCACGGCGTGAAGTTCCCGCCAACCGCACGGCGCGGGCCACGGGATTCAAGCGCGCCCCGTGGCATTCGGGGCAAACCTCCCGCTCCTGCGCCCAGCTCCACCAGCTTTCCTCGACCGAATCGGCGTTCGCCCCGCGCTCAACCTCGGGCAGGTAGAACAATTCGCCGAAGCCGCGGCATTTGGGACACCAGCCCGCGGGGGAGTTGTAGCTGAAATTCTTCGGGTCCAGCGGCTCAAAGGCGCGCTGGCACGACGGACAGACGCGTTCGGTGCTGTGCACGGACACGCGGCCGCGCCGGTCCAGCGCGAGCAGGGTGCCGTTGCCCAACTTCAAGGTTTCGGCGATCAACTGAGCAGCCGATTTCTCCGCGGCGACGGGGAGACGCGAAGATTTTGGCCCGCCTTTCCTCTGCGCCGCGGCGCCGCCGGGGTTCAAAATGCCCGTCACCACCTCGACGTCGTGTTCTTTGAAACGGTCCAGACGCAACGGTTCCCGGGTTGGACGCAATTTGCCATCGGCGCGAATTTCCGCGTAACCATGCTTGGCGGCCCATTCGCCGACGTCGGTGTGGAAGCCCTTGCGCCGTTTGACCACCGGCGCCAGCAGGCGGAGCGGCCCGCGCGGCTTCAGGGCTGCGCGCAGCTGCGCTTCAACTTCGTCATGGGTTTGCGGCCGCACGGCGACCTGGCAATCCGGACAATACTGCGTGCCGAGCCGGGCGAAGAGCAGGCGGACGAAATGATAAATCTCCGTGACGGTGGCGACGGTGCTTTTGCCGCCGCCGCGCGTGGTGCGCTGTTCGATGCTGACCGTGGGCGGCAGACCGTCGATCAGGTCCACGTCGGGACGCGCCATCTGTTCGACGAACTGGCGCGCGTAGGCGCTCATGGAGTCCAGGAACCGCCGCTGGCCCTCGGCAAAGATGAGATCGAAGGCGAGCGTGCTCTTGCCCGAGCCGCTGACGCCGGTGACGACGACGAACTTCCCGCGCGGAATGGCGAGCGAAATGTTCTTCAGGTTGTGCTCGCGGGCGCCGAGGATTTGGATGGTGTCTTCGCGGTTCACTTCACAATGAGGAAAAAGCCGGTGAATTGATAAGCCTCGTGCAGGTCGGCCGGCGACATGATTTCACGGCCTCGCATCGGGTCGCCAACAATGTAATTGGAGCCATCCCGACCGAGGATGGGAATGAAATGTCCGGTGCCGTAGCCCGCCGTCACGCCGGCAATCGCAGGATAGGGCAGGGCTTCGCCGGTGGGGGAGCGTTCCGCGAATTCCGCGGTCAGCCCGTGTCGTCGCAGCGCGCGCGCGAGATACCAGTTTTCGGTGCCGCGCTCGGACGTAAAGCACTCGTGCGCCAGCGTGTGTTCATCCAGGTTCACTCCGGCCAGGCGGGCCAGGGTGGCGGCGCTGGCCGGGCCGCAAGTTGAGGGCGTGGATTGGCGGCAGACGCCCTGTGTCCAGCCGTTGGACGAAGCGGGCAGGTGCAGGGGGCGCAACACGGGCTTCAAGTAGGGCAGGCACAGGGCAAAGCCAAAAATCACGGGAAAACCGAAGGCGCTGGTGGCTTTTTGCAGCCGTGGCCGGCGGGTTCGGGTGCTCTGCAACATTCCGGCCAGCAGTCCCATGCCGGCGCCAGTCAGTTCGGTGCCGGGCATCGCGCGAAAGCGATACAACCAAAGCGGTTCACCGAGGAGTTTGAAGTAATACAGCGCGAAGACCAGGCCGGGCAACGCCAGCACGACGGCCGTGGCCCAAAGGAGGGCCGGTGAGCTGGACGATTTCCGGGCCAGCCAGTTTCCCAGCAGAAAAAGCAAAACGCCCAGGGCGGCGGTTGGCCAGAACAGGGGGTTCATGTGCGTTTGGCCTTTCCCTGTTCGCTGGCGCGTAGTTCGCCCAGTAAAAATTTTCCGGTGTGACTGGTGGCGCAGCGGGCGATGTCGGCCGGGGTGCCCGTGGCCACGACTTTTCCCCCGTCAACTCCCGCTTCCGGCCCCAGATCAATGACCCAATCCGCCGCCCTGATGACGTCCAGATTGTGCTCGATCACGAGCACCGAATGCCCGGCCGTTACGAGCCGTTGAAAAACCGCCAGCAGCACGCGCACATCGTCGAAGTGCAGGCCGGTGGTGGGTTCGTCAAAGATGAACAAGGTGCCGTGGGTGGAACCGGCCGGTTGGACGGACTCCCCGAGGGCGGCTTCGGCCAGGTGCGCGGCGAGCTTGAGGCGCTGGCTCTCGCCGCCGCTGAGCGTGTTGATGGGCTGGCCCAGTTGCAGGTAACCGAGCCCCACATCCTGCAACAATCGCAGCGCCGTGATCGCGCGGCGGGCGGGTTTGGAATCGGCAAAACTGCCGAAGAAACCGGCGGCTTCATCGACCGTGGCTTCCAGGGCGTCTGCAATCGACCACTCCAACGCGGTCGCGGCGACGGCAGGCGTGGAGCGGATTTTGACCTCGAGAATATGCGGGCGGTAACGCCGGCCGTTGCAGTCCGGACAGCGGATGAACACGTCGCTCAGGAACTGCATTTCAATCTTTTCAAAGCCGGCCCCGCGGCAGCGTTCACACTGGCCCACGGCCGAGTTGAAGCTGAACGCGCTGGCGTTCAGGCCGCGTTGGCGGGCCGCTTCAGATTGCGCGAACACCTCGCGAACATGCTCGAAGGCGCCCGTGTAAACGGCGGGGTTCGAGCGCGGCGTCTTGCCCAGCGCCGACTGGTCCACCAGCAGCACGCGCGCGAGCGGTTTGGCGCCGGTGAGCTGATGCGCGGCCGGCCCGGCACTTTCAGCTTCGGGACCCTCCTCGCGTTCGGTGACATCAAGCCGGTCGGATGCCTTGGCCAGTTCCCGGTCGGCGCCCAGCGCGGCCTGCACGGCGGGAAAAAGGAGTTCGCGAACCAGCGTGGTCTTGCCGGAACCGCTCACCCCGCTGACCACGACCAGCCGGCCCAAGGGAATTTCCACCGTGACGTCATTGAGATTATGGCGCGTGGCGTGGCTGAGCTTGAGCCGCGGGGTGCTCTTGTCCGTGGGCCGCAACTGCGACGGTTCAACGCGCTTGCGTTCGCTGAGATATTGGCCGGTCAGACTGCTCCGGCTCTTCAGAATCTCACGGAACGTCCCTTGGAAGACGAGTTCGCCGCCGGTGGCGCCGTGCCCGGGGCCAAGATCCACAATCTGGTCCGCGGCGCGCATGACGCTGGCTTCGTGTTCCACAACGACCACGGTGTTCCCGTGATCGCGAAGCTGTTCGAGCAGCCGCACCAGCCGGGCGGTATCGCGTGGATGCAAACCGACGCTGGGCTCATCCAGGACGAACAGCGTGTTGACCAGCCGCGTGCCGAGGCAGGTGGTGAGGTTGACGCGTTCCGTTTCGCCGCCGGAAAGTGTGCGCGTCGGGCGGTCCAGCGTCAGATAACCGAGGCCGACCTCGACGAGGTATTGCAGGCGGGCGCGGACTTCATCGAGCGCGACGGCGAGCGCGGATTGTGCGTTGCGCTGGGCCGCAGGTTGCGTTCGGGCGAGCGATTCGACCAGGGCCAGCGCGTCGGAAATGGGCAGCGCGTAAAAGTCGGCCAAACTCAGCGACGCAGGAGGATGAAAGCCGGAGGCTGGATTTTTATCGTCGGGGTTATCCTCCCGTTTCACCCGGCCGGCTTCACTTGGGATTCGATAGAGCAGGGCGTCGCGGTTCAAACGGCCGCCGTGACATTCCGGGCAGCGCGTGTAGGCGCGGTAACGCGACAGCAGCACGCGCACGTGCATTTTGTAGGATTTGCTCTCCAGCCAGCGGAAATATCCCTTCACGCCATACCAAGCCCGCGGCCATTCGTGGTCCCTGTCGCTGCCGTAACCGGGGTCGCCGTTGATGACCCAGTCCTGGTGCGCGGCGGACAACTGATTGAACGGGACGTTCGTCGGGACTTTGCGGAGCCTGCAGAACTTGAGCAAGTCCGCCTGGCACTCCGCGCTGAAGCCGCTCTGCCAGGGACGCACGGCGCCTTCGGTGAGCGTTTTGCGGCGGTCGGGCAGGGCGAGGTCGTAGTCAATCGAGATGATGCGCCCAAAGCCCTTGCACGCCGGACAGGCGCCGAGCGGATGATTGAAGCTGAACAGCGCAGGCGACGGCTCGCGGTAATCGAGATCGCATGTCGCACAGTGAAAACCCTGGCTGAATAAACGCGGCCCCCGGAGCGCGGCGGGCGGAACGGATGCGTCCAACTCCCAAATCGCCAGTTTGCCCTTGCCGAAGTGATACGCCTGTTCGCAGGCCTCGACGAACCGGGCGCGGTTGGCGGCGGCGAGCCTGACGCGGTCCTGGATGATTGTGAGTGCGGCCCGCGGCGGGCGCAGCGCGGCATGGGCGGCGGCCTCGTCGAGGCGGATGATTTCTCCGTCAATCAGGAGCCGTTGAAATCCTTGTTTCGCGATCAGCGCGAGGGATTCCTCCAGCGAAAGCTTTTCCGACAAGGGCACGTCAAAGGTGATCAGCCATTCCGCATTTCGCACTCCGCACTCCGCACTCAACCGCTCCCAGATGAATTGCGGCGGCTCCTTGCGCACCGGTTGTCCGCATTGACGGCAGTGCAGCCGGGCGAAACGCGGCCACAGGAGCTTCAGATAGTCGCAGATTTCGGTCATGGTGCCGACCGTGGAGCGGGTGGTGCGGACGGCGTTGCGTTGTTCGATGGCGATGGCGGGCGGAATGCCGGTGATCTGGTCCACGCGCGGCTTGTCCATGCGGTCGAAAAACTGCCGCGCGTAGGGCGAGAAGGTTTCGATGTAGCGGCGCTGGCCCTCGGCGAACAAGGTGTCGAAGGCGAGCGAACTCTTGCCCGACCCGCTCAAACCGGTGACGACGATGAGCCGGTGGAGCGGCAGATCGAGGTCGAATCCCTTGAGATTGTTGTGGCGGACACCGCGGAGATGGATGTGGCCGCCAGCCTTCGCCTGTGACATCGCCGCGGAATGTAGCGGCGGGCGGAGGCGTGTCAAATTCCGGCGCCGTCTTTTGCATCCGGTCGGACGGAATGCGGGAGCCGCAACGAAAGCGCCGGCGTCGCCCCGGAGGATTCCGGGACAACGCCGACGGGCGAAGTGACCACGAACAGGGGGTCAGCGGTTGCCGCGGTGGCCGTAATCCTCTTTCTCACGGGCCGGATAAAGACTGCCGAACAGGCCATGAGCCTCGCCGCCGGGGCCGGCCGTGAAATAGACCGCATCTTCATCGCCCCCACGGTCGCCGTTGCCCACCAGCAACGCCCAGAGTCCCTCAATGACGATCGGCCCCTCGTGTTCGCCTTTGAGATAGCCGCGGAATTTGCCTTCGGCGTCGAAGGTCATGATGGTGCCGCTGCCGAAATTGCCGACGAGCAATTCCCCGGCGTGTTTGCCGAATGATGCCGGTGCCAGGGCCAGCCCCCACGGCGAATTGAGTTCCTGCAACCGCCCGCCGGCGGCGGAACCGGTGGCGAATCGGTGGAACGCACCCGTTTCCGGGTTCAAGACATCGATCAGGCCGTGGCCGCGGCCGGGCACATCATCTTCCTTGTTCGCGTCCTGCATGGCGTAGGTGACAAAGATCAGCCCGTCGAGCGACTGGACGTTGAAGGGCGCATAGCCGGCGGGTGCGTGCGGGTCGGCGAACTGCGCGACCAGTTGCATCGTGCCATTGTAGGCATCGATGGTTCCTTCGGCAAAATTCGCGGCCAGCAACAATGGTCCGTTGGCCGTGTCCGCCAGCGCAACGCCCTTGTAATTCGCGCCCGGGCGGGTGGCCAGCACCTCGGCCGTCACGCCCAGGCTCGTCCGCCAGCCGGAGATGGTTCCATCTTCACTGACGAAAATGAAGGCATTCGTGTTGAAGCTGGCCGTGTTGTTGAACAACTGTCCGGTCAGGCTGCCTTCACCGGGAATGGCCACCGTCAGGCCGAGCTTGGTCACGTGCTCCACGTTGGCCGTGTCGTTGGTAACCAGGTAAAGTGTGGAAACGCCGGTGCCGTTGTCGCTGACCCAGAACGGCGTGGTGGGCCCGGCGGAGAGCCCCCACGCGTTGACGAGTGCGTCGTCCTGGAGCTGGGCGACCCCAGGCAGGTCCGAGACCAGGTTGACCTGGCGGAAATGCTCCTCGGCCTGGGCGGTGAGGGCGGCACACAGGAGGGCCAGCCACCACCCGCCGCCGGTTAAACGCCGGCGGGCCGGCACAGTTGGAATGGATTCAAGACGGACAATGTTTTTCATGCGGTGAATGTGTTGACGTTGTTTCTTGCTTGGTGCTCCTGCCACCACCCGGACAAACTCCGTCACACCGAAGCCGTTGCGTCCATCGACGGAAACCGCTTCGCCTTCCCATCCGGAGATCAGCAGGCAATACCGCAGGGTAAGAGCGGGCGGGCGGGACTTTGTTCCCATGCACGGCAATTTGCGGTCGCCGTGTGGGGAAAGAAGCAGAATGGGGGCTGCAAGGCACGCAACGCGACGCGGTTTCTGCGTTGGCTTTGCGCCTTACCGCGTCGATTGCCAGTGGGGCAGCTTCGGTGGGTTCGCTTGTGCGATTGCTGATCCAGCGAACCGGGGATTCAGTCGCAACGGCCGCTCAAAAAACGGTGCTGAGATATTTCTGGTAGAGCGGGCCCACCACCGGCATCGGCTTGCGTTCGCCCTTGATGGCCGCCACGAGCCCGAGCACCCACAACACCAGCATCGCGATGAGGAAGGCAAAATAGATCACGCCCGCCAGCAGGGCGGCGAGCGGCTTGCTCACGAGCGCCACGATGAAGCCCAACACGAGCACCACGATGAACACCGGGATCCAGCCCAGGAAGCCCGTGATGACGTAGCCGAGCACCTGGCGCAGGTGAAAGGCGCCCAGCTGCGTCTTCTTCTGCTGGTGCAGAATCAGCGCGACGATGAAACCCAGCAACGTGCAGTAGCTGAGAATCGCGACGGTCTTGTCTTCGGCGGTTTCGACCGGCGGCGTCGAGCCTTGCAGGGGAGGAGTGGCAGTTTCCATGATCGTTGTGTTTTGAGTTGGTTCGGTCGTTCCCATTGTTCCGGTTGCTCTGCGGGCGCAGCACCGGACTTGTGATCTGATTAGGTGCCCGAAAAGCTAGGCCGTCAGGCCCAACCGTCAAGCGGCGAATTGGGCCAGGCGCCAGCGGACCGCGGCTGTCCTCAGCCGCAGCACTCCCGAATGCCAGTGCACGTCCCGCAAAATTTGGACGGTCTTTCTGTCGGCGACCCGCTGCGGCTGGGGACAGCCGCGCTCCGGCACCTGCATGGGAGCGCCGGTCGCCAGACCGGCTTTCGAGGTTCAAATTCCAGGGCGCGCCTGGTTTGTCCCTTCATCCGGCAACCCGGCCGTTCGCTCCGCCTAAGCCGACGCGGACGTCGGCGCTCCTGAACAAATTCACCGCCGCCATCGCGCCGCATGGCGTTGCAACCGCCACGTCACGTAGCGCAGGTGCAGGACGGGATAAACATTCAGCGGCAGCTGCACCGCGACGCCCCAGACGATCAACGACCACTGCCCGTGCGCGGCCCACCACGCCAGCCACGGAACGCAACTCATCGCGGCCCACAGATGGACCGCCTCCGCGCGATAAATGCCGCGCAACACCGTGTCGAGCTGGCGTCCGGCGTCCACCAGATAGACTGTGCCACCCAAATGGCGGAGCGGCGTGCGACGCAATAGCCCGCCAAACCCGCGCACCCCCATCCAACGAAATCGGAGGACCGCAAACTCACTGGCGTTCACGCGCAACAGCGTCGCGGGAACTGGCAGCGGCATCGCCGATTGCAGCACGGCCACCCAGGCCGTGACCAGCACCATGACCAGCACCGCATGGACGGGAGAATGTTGACCGAAGGCCCGCGTGAAGGCGAACAACGCACCGCCGAAGGCGACCGTGCCGGCCGTCAAAACGATCAGACGGCGCACCGTGCTCTCGCCCGTGCGCTGCGAACACCGGCGATGCCACATCACCAGGGCGCCGGAGACGCCGCCCGCCAGGCTGGCTCCGAGGACATACCAATAGGCATCGGCATTCATACGCCGGGCGGTTCGTGGGGGCGAAACGGCGTGCTCGCTCCGGGGTGATGCGGGATGGCGAACCTGATTGCGGTGGCGGAACGGCTGCGCGGCGCATCGGAACCAAAACCAATCCCCTCGAAATCTTATCTACGCCCGGACGCCCACCGTGTCGAGCGTGTTCCTCATCCACCATTTCCAAAAACCCTGTGGCCAAGGCTCCGGGGTTTGCCCCTCACGCCGTCCGTTTTTCCCTCGGAGGGGTGGAAATTTCTCCGAACTGAACGTTGCGCCCTTTGAACTCTGGAACCCACCCCTGACCCCTCCCAGGAGGGGAACTGCGTTTCGCGCACGTTCTGTCCGGCGCCCCTTCCTGAAGAAGAACTGCGCTGCCAATGTATCCTGTCCCGCTCCCCTCTTGGGAGGGGTTGGGGGTGGGTTGGTTCAGGAGCAGGGTGGCCGGCGCGAAAAAAATGGCGCCCGGTGAAGGCCGGGCGCCATGGGGGTTGGTGGTTGGGGTATCGGAGAAACGCGACTGATTTCACGCGGCCATCTGCGGCACGGGTTCGCTCCAACTGCTCGGGCCGGCGGCGCCGACCACGTTGACCACGGTGTTATACACCTGGCCCGGCGTCAGGCCGGTGAACGTGTAGTTCGCTGCCGTGGATTGCCCCGTCTGCAACACCACGCCCGGATTCGCGGCGGACGTGAGCTGCCAGTTGTAAACCGCCGCGCCTGCCACTGGATTCGCCTTGGCGCGCAACTCACCCGTGCGCGGACCATACGTCACGGTGAGGTTGCTGGGCGGCTGCAACACGCCCACGGGCTGCCGCTGCGGCTTCTGCGGCGGAAACCCGCTGCTCAGCAGCACTGCCAGGTCGTCCGTGCAGTTGGCCTGCACGTAGATGGCCAGTTGCCGCACCAGTGCCACCAGCGCCGCGCGCTTCTGATTCTTGATGGCGGTCAGCGTCAGACCGCCATCCACCGCATTCGCCATCGCCGTGGCGAAGTCATCATTGGCCGTGCTCACGTCGGCCAGCGTCGGCGTGGGGGAGGGATAGCTGGCGTTGCTGGTCATGGCTGTCACGATGCCGTTTACCCGGTTGAACAGGGTGGCATCATTGTCCTTTAACAGGAACGAGACCGATGGTTTTACGATCATACCTTTACCTTTCTTGTTGGTTGTTGTTGGTTGTTTCCGTCATGCCGGCCATGGGGACCGGCGGGAGGGTCATTAGCAGAACGTCTGCCATCATGGTTAAAGTTAATGACGGCGAAAACCTGTAAGGTAACGTAAAGTCAACACCGCCAGACAACCGACGCTATCAGCCACCTGCAACCGTGGGATCGGTTCAGCCGTGCTCCGGCCCGGGAGTGCCAGTCTCCCGACCGGCTTTGGCCGGTCAAATTTCAGTGCCCGCCCGGCTTGCGATTCCATCCAAGCAACAAGGCCGTTTGTTTGGTTAAAGCCGACGTGGACGTCGGCGCTCCGGGGGGGGGCGCGCGGCCACGCTCGCGATGCGACGGTGGGAGATTCCGCAATCCCGAGATTTGCGCCTTGCGCCTCTGAGCCGGCGGACCGCGGCTGTCCCAGCCGCAGCACTTCCGAATGCCGGCGCACGTCCCGGAAAATCTTGCCGGTCTTTCTATCGGCGACGCGCTGCGGCTGGGGACAGCCGTGCTCCGGCCCGGGAGCGCCGGTCACCAGACTGGCATTCCGCAGCGCAAAAGAAACCGGCAAAACGACACCGGAGACGGTCAGAATCGCTTCGGAGACTTTCTGAAGCGCTCCGGAAACTGGCGGAAGGCGTCCGCAATATTTCTGAGAGGCTTTGCAACCTTTCCGAAAGGCTCCGCAATATTTCCAGGCGGCTTTGCAAGGTTTCCAAAAGGCTTCGCAATATTTCCGACGCGCTTGGCAACCTTTCCGATTGACCTGGAAAACTTGCGGAAAGGCTTCGCCATATTTCCGGTTGGCTCCGCAAGGTTGCAAAGAGGTTCCGCAAACCTGCCGGGCGACAAGGCAAAACAGCGCCCGGCGGACGCAATCAGTGGGCCGAAAATATTTTTTCAGCGCCCCCGGTTTGTCGCCCATGAGTTACAAATCGCGTGACTAGCGCGAGCGGCCGTTGGGTGGAGACGTGTCAAAGCGGGACAAGGTTGCCACGGCGGCGCCTAGAAATTGACAGCCCCTGGGAATTTGCCGTTGGCAGGGGGTGCCCCCATTGGCTATAAAGCCGGCCATTCCAGCAAAGGACAAGGAACGGGACATGGACTACCAACTACACTCCACGGGCGGGGAACCGACCATTTGGGCATTTGACTTGGGCAAGGCATCAATCGGCGAGGCCGTGCGGCAAGGGAACCGGTTTCTTCACAAGGCCTCATTGCTTATCCCCGCTGAGTTTGCTGAAACCAAGACTGCCGCCAACCGACGACGAATGTGGCGGACCCGTCAGGCACACAAAGCACGCGAAGCCTGGCTTGATGAAGTGATGCGCAAGGCTGGTATTGAGGTTTTGCAAGGCCGACGTGTGACGTGGAATGAAAAGGAAAAGAAATGGAATGTAACGCCCGGTGACCCACGGCTGGAGCGCGAGTTTGCCGCGCCGGGTGATGACACCTGCTATACCAGTTGTCTGCTCCGCATCAAATTGCTTCGCGGGGAAAAATTGGAGCCGTGGCAAATCTACAAGGCGCTCCACTCGGCGATTCAGCGGCGGGGATATGATTCAGATATTCCATGGAAGACGCGGGAACAACGCCGCAACGAGAAACCGGAAGATGAAGAAGGCGCAACGCTTACCCGAATGCAGGAGTTTGGAAAGCAACTCGCTGCAATGGCTGGCAGCAGAAAAGAGTATCACTGGCAATGCTACTTTGACGCTTGGCGAATGGGCCTGTGGAATCCCGCGCAGCCGGAAGAATTAAAAATGCGGCAGGACTGCCATGCACAGTCAACGCGCGGTCAGATTGTCCCCCGTAAACTCGTCGAAGACGAAGTGCGCGCGTTAGTTGATGCGGCTGCCAAGCAATTTCCAAAGCTGGAAGGCAAGGCTGATTATCTGTTGTTTGGCCCGCCGCTCAAACCCTACGCGTCATTTGACGCGAAGCTCCGCAAGCAATTTGGTCTGCGCGAGGGAGGTGCAAACGACTGGCAAGGTGTCGTCGGTCAGAAAATTCCACGCTTTGACAACCGCATCATTGGCAAGTGCGTGCTCATCCCACGCCTGAACGTCTGCAAGATTCGGAAGGATGGCAATGGTGACCTGCACCCGAAATCACGCATTGCTGCCGAAGTCGTCTTTTTAATGAAACTCAAAAACATGCGGCTCAAAGCGGGCAGCGCTGTTCGGGGATTGAAGGCGGAAGAAATCCGCCAGATTTTTGAAGATCCAAAGCGGACCAAACTCGGACTAACCGCAACTCAGTGGAAAAAATGGTGCGGCAAGTTTGGCGG
>DASTWL010000088.1 GCA_035765895.1 Verrucomicrobiia bacterium
GAAGGTGTGCCGCACTACGGACTTGTCAGCCGTGGGGGCGGGATTATGGTGAGTCGCGTCATGAAGGGTTGGATTGTTTTTCATACATCAATGCGGGTGCCCGTTTGCACTCGCCTCGTCAACCCTTCATGGCATCTAACCGGGACGGCGCCCGGGTTTTAATTCTGCCACGCTGGCCAAAACCAGCCACTGGTTTTGCCGGTCAGGAGCAACTGGCGGCCAGATTTCCCGTGGAGCAGTGCGAAGCGCGTCGGGGAGGTGTTGCATGAAGCGATGGATGTGGGGAAGGACTTGATTTCAGACAGGTTTTGCCCGGATCAGACCGGGTTTTGTTCCCGAAAACGTGAAGGCCGCACCCGAAGGTGCGGCCCCCAAAATGAATTGTTGATGCGTCGAGTGTCAGGCCATTTCTTCCTGGCCCCAATCACTTAAATGCAGGAATTCCTTCACCTTGCGTCGTTCGTAACGGTTTTTTTGCGCCTTCCGGGGCTGGCTTTCCGTCTTCCGAAACGGGTGCTTGGTGCTTTTGATCGCCTCGTTCATGAATTGAAACGTTTTTATCATGGCGTGTATTCCTTTCTCGGTTGTTTGTGTTAGCGGGAAGAATGCCAACCCACCCGTCGGGCCGGCCCTGGTTTCGGCGAGATGTCCGAAAACTTCTTCACGCGTTCCAACCTTACGACAGGTCGGCAAAACGCGCATTCAAAAGTTTATTGGAATTTGGCGGCGGAAATTTTGCCGCGTCGGTCACCGGTTTACGTGCATAAACGTCCCCGAAGTCCACTCCTTTTCCGTGCGTTGGCGGACCAATCGCAGGCCCGCCGCGGCAAACGCATTGCGGACCTGATCGAATTCCGTGTGTAAAATGCCCGCCAGGACGAGGGTTCCGTGCGGCGCCACGCGGGCGATGATTTTATCCCTTTCGCCCATCAGCAGCGTGGACAACAGGTTGGCGCACACGAGCGCATAACGGCGGGTGGTGCGTGGTGGCAATTGGCTCAAGTCCGCGCGCGTAATCCGGACCAGGTCAAATACGCGGTTACGGCGGGCGTTTTCCCGGGCAACGCGAACGGCCTCCGGATCAAAGTCGAAGGCGACAACCGGTCCGGCACCCAGTTTGGCAGCGGCGATGGCCAGGATTCCGGAACCGGTGCCCATGTCCAGCATCGCGCCCGCCGGTCCGCGACAAAAGCGCACGACTTCGCGCAGGCAATAACCAGTTGTGGCGTGGTGACCGGTGCCGAAGCTGAGCCCGGGGTCCAGCACGATCACCTTTTGTCCGGGGTGCGGGCGGCGTTGGCTCCAACTGGGTTTCAGCAGCAGCGCCCGGCCGATGGACAGCGGTTTGAAATGGCGTTTCCACGCTTCAGCCCAGTTTTCCCGTTTGAGTGCGCGCAGTTGCAGCGTGCCGGGACCAATATGCAGCCCCGCGCGGCGGGCGGCTTGCAGCCGGGAACGAATCGCGCGGGCCGCGGTGGCAAAACGCGGGGGGCGTTGTTCGAGATAGACCGAAACCTGGGCCACGTGGGTTTCGGAATCCGTGTAACACGAGGCGACGGCTCCAAATTCGGCGGACAGCGCCTCCTGGGCGGCTTCTTCCGCTTCCGCCGTGGTCGTCAGGCAGACCTGCCATATTTTTTTCATGCGGGAAGGTCGCGCCAGGGGGTGAAGTTCAATAATTGGACTTCCGTTTTCCGGTGCGGCTGGAGTTCAACTTCCGTGAGGCTGGCGTAATCCACGTCAAAGTGCGCGAAGGCGGGCAGCGGCAGGCCCAGCAGGATGGAAAGCAGCGTGCGCACGATGCCGCCATGACAGAAGACGGCCACCGTTTGGCCGGGATGCCGCGCGATGATGGGGTTGATGCTCGCCTCGACGCGTGCGCGATACGCGGTGCTGGGTTCGGCATTGGGAATTCGGTCCTGTGTCAACAACTCCAGCCAGTCGTAGGCGCTCAAACCAAATTTCTCCTGGATGCTTTCCCAGCCATGTCCGGTCCAGTCGCCGAAATCAACCTCCCGCAGGTCGGGCACGATCACCGGCGTGGGTGCGCCGTTTGTGGCGTAAGGCGCCAAGGTTTGTCGCACGCGCTTCATCGGGCTCGCATACACGGCCTGAATCGGTTTTCGTTTCAGATAGGCCGCGAGCGCCCGGGCCTGCTCGTGACCGCGCGCGGACAGGTTCATGTCGATGCGCCCGCCGAAAATCCGGTGATAGCGTTCCTCGACCTCGGCGTGGCGGAGCAACAGCAGACGCGTGACGTGCATGGCGGAGGCGGGGAAAATTACTCGCCGAGGGCCACGCGCTGGAGCGCCAGCAAGTCGCGGATGCCCTGTTTGCCGAGCATCAGCAGTTGTGCCAGTTGAGCCTCGGTGAAGGTGGCTTCCTCGCCGCTGCCCTGAAGCTCGATGAATTCGCCGGCGGAATTCATGACCAGATTGAAATCCACGGCGGCGGCCGCGTCCTCGGTGTAACAGAGATCGAGCAGGGCTGCGCTGTCGCAAATCCCCACGCTCACGGCGGCGACGCCATGCAGGATTGGGTTCTCCGCGAGCTTGCCGGCCGCCAGCAACTGGCGCACGGCCAGGGACAGCGCCACGTGGGCGCCCGTGATGGAGGCCGTGCGCGTGCCGCCGTCGGCCTGCAACACATCGCAATCCACCCAGATGGTGCGCGAGCCGAGCTTTTCAAGGTCCACGGCGGCGCGCATGGCCCGGCCGATGAGGCGTTGGATTTCCTGCGTCCGCCCGTCGATTTTGCCCCGCGAAATGTCCCGGGCTTTCCGCTCCAGCGTGGAGTAGGGGAGCATCGAGTATTCGGCCGTCAACCAGCCGCCCGTGACGCCCTGTTCCTTCATCCAGCGCGGCACGGATTCGTCAATTGTAACGGCGCAAATCACGCGGGTATTGCCCCATTCAATCAAGGTGGAGCCCGATGCGTGGGGGGCGATGCCGTTCTGAAAGCGAATGGGCCGGAGCTGGTTGTAGTGCCGGCCATCGGCGCGGCCGGAAGTTTGTGGGTCAGCCATAAACATCGCGATGCTAGGGCAGCCGGGCGGGCGCAGCAACGCGTAACCACGCCGCGCGCCCGAGTGGGTCAGGAGCCGATGGAATCCAGCTGGTCGAAGGCGCTGGCGAGGCTGTTCAACGCATTCTCCGTGCGGATGGCGTTGGGTTTGGTGCCGAGCGCCTGCCGCAAATAGCTGACCGCATCATTGATGTTGCGGACCGAGCGCGGCAGCGTGGTGGCGCTGGCGTTGGCATGCCCGCCGCCCTGCACCTTCTCGGCGGCTTTGATGGCCTCACCATTCCGGCTGCGGAAGCTCGCGATGACCAGGCCGGTGGATTTGCGGAACGCGGTGACGAGCACCGGATACTTGGTGGCCTGCTTTTCGAGCAATTGATGCACGATCAAATTGGTGTTGCCCACGGTTGTTTCCACAAAGCCGATCTGGGGAGTGATTTCCCGGATGTTGTTGCGGCTCCAATCGTAGCCAATCGGGTCTTCGATGCGCCGTTTGACGGCCATGACTTCGAGCAACGGATGGTCCAGCAGGCGTTCAATCCGGCCTTCCAACAACGCGTGGAGATTCCAAAAGCCATAAATCTTCACGAGGCTCGCGTAGTCGCCGGCCAGCACAAAGTCGGGGTCGTCCTCCAGAAAGAGGTCGGCCACGTTGCTCAGATGCACGAGCCGTTCAAGTTCCGGCGTGCCGAGCCCGTGCGCCTGGCACAATTCATAGCAGAGCAGGCTGGCGGATTTGTTCAGGTCAAACACGAACTGCGCCTGCGTCGGCTTGGTTTCGGTGGCGTGATGATCCACGATCAGCCAGTTGGCGCGGTCCAGCCGCGGTTCGAACACCAGGTCCGTTACCCAGGCGGAGGTTTCAGTCATGGGGCGGTTGCGCCAGCCCTGATAGTTCCAGGCTTCCAAACGCACTTCGCGTTCAAAAAGATGCCTGGCCAGACGCTGCAACAGCACACCGGCCACGAGACCGTCCAGGTCGCTCTCGTGGGTCAAAATCACATCGGGTCGGGGCAACAAATTCATCCGGCGCAGCCTAGGCCATCCGCTGGTCCAACGCGAGCGGTGATTTGAACCCTCCGGTGATTTCGAGCTTTTGACCAAACGCCGCGGCTGCAAGACTCGCAGCACGCATGAACAACGAAACGGTGCTGCTGACCGGTGCCTCCTCCGGAATTGGCCGCGAACTGGCCCGCTGCTTCGCCGCGGACGGCAGCCGGCTCATTTTGGTGGCCCGCACGATCAGCGCGCTGGAGACGCTGGCCCGCGAGTTGCGTGAATGCCATGCCATTGAGGTCATTGTTCGCGCGGCCGATCTGGCCAACCCCGGCCTTCCGGCCGAACTCCATGCGGAATTCAAACAATCCGGCATCAGCGTGGATGTGCTCATCAACAACGCCGGCTTTGGCGCGCATGGACGGATGCTTGAACTGCCGCTGGCCCGGCAGCTGGACATGGTGCAGGTCAACGTGACCGCACTGACGCACCTGACCCGTTTGTTTTTGCCGGACATGATCTCGCGGCGGCGCGGTGGGGTGTTGAACGTGGCTTCCACGGCAGCCTTTCAACCCGGGCCCGGCATGGCCGTTTATTACGCCACCAAGGCCTACGTGCTTTCCTTCACCGAGGCGCTGGCCGAGGAGCTGCGCGGCTCGGGGGTGACCGCAACGGCGCTTTGTCCGGGACCGACGGCGGACACCAATTTCGGCGTGACCGCGCAGTTCAAAGGCCCGGACATGCTGACCAAAGGAGCCTTGCCGGCCGCGGCGGTGGCGCGTTTTGGCCATAAGGCCTTTCGATGCGGACGCTGCGTGGCGATTGCCGGCGTGCGCAACCGGCTGCTCACTTTTGCCGTGCGCCTGGCGCCGCGCTCCGTTATTCGCAAGGCGGTGCGGGCCATCAATGACTTGCGGTCAACGGAGGGCTGAACCCGACCCGTTGTGGGTGCGCAAAATCACAATGCGAATGCTGTTCCCAGCATGGATTTCCGACGACGTTCCCTTAAACTGATGGCATGCAAGATGTGATTTCACAGGTCGCGCAGGCGGGGACGTCCGTCACGCCGGCGCAGGTGCAGCAACTGATTGCGCAGGCTTGTCCGGTCGAAGCCTTTCGCGGCCGTCGCGTGCTGGTGATCGTGCCGGACGGCACGCGCACCGCGCCGGTTGGACTGATGTTCAAGACGCTGCACGCACATATTGGCGCGGCGACCGCGGCGTTTGACATCCTCGTCGCGCTGGGCACGCACCAACCGATGAGCGAAGCGGCGATTTGTGCGCGCCTGGAAATCTCCAGCGACGAACGTCACGGGCGCTATGGCCAGGTGGGCTTTTTCAATCACGCGTGGAATGATCCGACGGCCCTCCAGCAGGTGGGCACCCTGACATCCGCCGAGGTCAGCGAATTGACCAACGGTTTGTTCGCCATGGACGTGCCGGTGGAAATCAACAGGCTGCTCTTCAACTACGATCAAGTCATCATCGTTGGGCCGGTGTTTCCGCACGAGGTGGTGGGTTTTTCCGGCGGCAATAAATATTTGTTCCCGGGCGTGGGCGGACCGCAGATTCTGAATTTCTTTCACTGGCTGGGTGCGGTGGTGACCAATCCCATGATCATCGGCAACAAGTGGACGCCCGTGCGCAAGGTTGTGGATCGCGCCGGCGCGCTGGTGACGGTGCCGAAACTGTGCTTCTGCCTCGTGGTGGCGCCGAACAGGGAGCTGGTCGGCCTGTTCGCGGGCAGTCCGGAACGCGCCTGGGACGCCGCGAGCGAACTCTCGCGGGAAACACACACCTGTTACGTGGATCAGCCTTTTCACACGGTGCTGTCCTGCGCGCCGGCCATGTATGACGAGCTGTGGACCGCCGGCAAGTGCATGTATAAGCTCGAACCGGTCGTCGCGGACGGCGGCGAACTCATCATTTACGCGCCGCACCTGAGCGAAATCTGCGTGAGCCATGGAACGCACATTCTCGAGGTGGGCTACCACTGCCGCGATTACTTCCTCAAGCAGTGGGACCGGTTCAAGCACATCCCGTGGGGCGTGCTGGCGCATTCCACCCACGTGCGCGGCATCGGCACGTTCGAGAACGGCGTGGAAAAATGCCGGGTGCAGGTCACGCTGGCCTCGCAGGTTCCGGAAGCGGTCTGCCGCAAAATCAACCTGGTCTATCGCGATCCGAAAACCATCGACATCGAAAGCTTTGCCCATCGCGAAAAGGAAGGGGTCTTGCTGGTGCGGAAGGCGGGCGAAATGCTCTACCGGTTGAAGCATCCGCCGGCGTGGGCGAAGGAATCCTGACGCCGCGGGTTCGCAAAACTTGGAGGTCGTTGTGCCGATTTTTTACGAATGCCAGCGCTGCACCGCGTGTTGTCGCTGGCCGGGTCAGGTGCGGCTCGCGGAGGCGGAGATGGCGCGCATCGCGGATTTTCTCGGGCTCACAGAAACGGAATTTATCGCCCGGCACACGCGTCTCCGCACGGATCGCAAGGGCCTGTCGCTGCTCGAAAAGGCCAACGGCGAATGTGAATTCCTCGTCGGCAACGACTGTTCCATCCAGCCGGTCAAGCCTCAGCAGTGCCGCGACTTTCCCAATCTTTGGAACTTTCCGGGCTTCGAAAAGGTGTGCCGGGCGCGCCCGCAGGACGTGCCGCCGGAAGAATGGCGCCGGCGCGTTCAGGCCGCCACGGGCCGCACCCGGCTGCCTTGAGTTCGATGGACGGCGCGGCGGCCGGTTGTTAGCCTGTCATCGTGACTCCGCCGAATTCGCTGTTTACCTCTGCCAAACCGGTGATGGCCATGATTCACCTCGCCGCGTTGCCCGGCACGCCGGCCCATCAACTAAGCCTCGCTGCCATTGAACGTCAGGCCTGTGAGGAAGCGCGGGTGTATCGCGCAGCCGGCGTTCACGGGATCATGCTCGAAAACATGCATGACACGCCTTACCTGCGCGGCGGTGTCGGCTCGGAAATCGTCTCCGCCCTGTCGGTGATTGCGCGGGCCGTGCGGGACGTTGCGGGGGTGCCGTGCGGCGTGCAGGTGCTGGCAGGTGCCAACCGCGAGGCGCTTTCGGTGGCGCATGCGGCCGGGCTGGATTTCATCCGCGCGGAAGGTTTCGCCTTCGCGCACGTGGCGGATGAAGGCTTCATCCAATCCAGCGCCGCCGAGTTGTTGCGCTTTCGCAAAATGATTGGCGCGGAGCAGGTGCAGGTGTGGGCCGACGTGAAAAAGAAGCACAGTTCGCACGCCATCACCGCGGATGTCAGCCTGGCCGCGACGGCCGAGGCGGTCGCGTTCCTGCGGGGTGATGCAGTGATCGTGACGGGGAGCGTGACGGGCGCGGCGCCGCGGGCGGGAGACGTCAAGGCCGCGAAATCCCGGTGCGCATTGCCGGTTTATCTCGGCTCCGGCGTCACACGCCAAAACCTGCGGCAGTTTTACGCCGCGGCGGATGGTTTCATCATCGGCAGTCATTTCAAAACCGGCGGGCATTGGGCCGGTGCAGTCGAGGCGCGGCGTGTGGAGCAGTTCATGGCAGCGCATCGGCAACTGGGCGGGTGAATGTCGTTTCCTTCCCGACGAAACGTGGCAGAGTTGCCGGCAAATCAATCCAGCAAACAGCATCAATATGGCAGAGCGTGTTTATCTCGGAGTGGATCTGGGCGCGGAGAGCGGCCGGGTCATGGCGGGCGTGTGGAATGGCAAATGTTTGCGGCTGGAGGAAGTGCATCGCTTTCCCAACGGCGGCGTGTTTATCGCGGACAGCCTGCGGTGGGATGTGGTCCGTCTGTGGGCGGAAATTCAGAACGGCCTCGCGCTGGCCGGGCGAAAATATGGCCGGTCGGTGGTTTCCGTGGGCGCCGACACGTGGGGCGTGGACTTTGTGCTGCTGACCAAAGCCGGCGAGTTGCTCGGCCTGCCGTATCATTATCGCGATGCCCGCACGCAGGGTCTGTTGGAAGCGGCCTTCAAAATCGTGCCGCGCGCGGAACTCTACGCGCAGACGGGTCTCCAGTTCATGGAACTCAACACGCTTTATCAGTTGCTCGCTCTGCGCCGGCAACATCCCGATCTCATTGGTGCGGCGGCAGACTTCCTGTTCATGCCGGATTTTCTGCATTTTTGCCTGAGCGGGGCGCGTGTGGCGGAATACACCATCGCCTCCACCTCCCAATGCCTGCATCCGGCGAAACGTGACTGGAACCACGAACTGCTGGCGAAGTTCGACCTGCCGGCGCGGATATTTCCGTCCCTCATCCAGCCGGGAACCAACCTGGGAAAACTCCGCAACTCGGTCGCCGCGCGCACCGGGTTGCCCGAGGTCTCCGTGGTGGCGCCGCCCGCGCACGACACCGCATCGGCCGTGGCGGGTGTGCCGACGGCAAACACGGGCAAGGCCGATTGGGCCTACCTCAGTTCGGGCACGTGGTCGTTGCTGGGCGTGGAAGTGGCCGCGCCGGTCGTGACGCCGCGGGCGCTTGAACTGAACATGACCAATGAAGGCGGGCTCGACGGCACCATCCGGTTGTTGAAAAACATCATCGGGCTCTGGCTGATTCAACAATGCAAACGGTCGTTCGATGCGGCGGGGCGGAAGCATGATTACGCCGAGCTCACGCGCATGGCGGCGGCCTCCAAACCGCTGCGGTCGCTCGTGAACCCGGACGACCCGCGGTTTCTGAATCCGGCCGACATGCCCAGGGCGATTCAGGAGTTTTGCCGCGAGACCGGCCAGCCCGTTCCCGAAACCGACGGACAGATCATTCGCTGTGCCACGGAAAGCCTCGCGCTGAAATACGGCGTCGTGTTCCGGCAGTTGGAGGAATTGACCGGCAACCGCCTGGCCGTGCTCCACATCGTTGGCGGCGGTTCGCGGAACGATCTGCTCAACCAGCTCACCGCCAATGCCTGTGGCCGGCTGGTGCGCACCGGTCCCGTCGAGGCCACCGTCATGGGCAACATCCTGACGCAGGTGCGTGCCAGCGGTGAATTGCATTCTCTCGCGGAAATGCGCGAAGTCGTGCGTGCGTCTTCCGAACTCGGCCACTTCGAACCCCAGCACGACGCCGACTGGAGCGCGGCCGCGGATCGGTTTGCGGCGTTGGTGAAGTAGCCGGCCGGCGCGCCCCACGCCTGCCGTTCGGCCGCGGTGCCAGCCACCGGTGACCGGGAATTGGTTCGTTTGAACGTCCCGTCGGGCCGGCGGGTCACACGTCTGGTGATTTGTCCGCCGAATGCCTTGCATCAGCCCCGCGGAAAATCATCGCTGCCATGATTCGTTTCTTGGCAGGAAGCGGCGGTGTTCTTACAGTGCCATTAGTTCCGGGAAAAAGTGGATCAATGCAACCTTCAGGAAATGGTGACGTATGAAAGAGTATCAAGCTGCAGATATTCGAAACTTTTCAATCGTGGGACACGCTTCCGCCGGCAAGACGACATTGAGTGAAGCCATGCTCGCCTGTGCCGGGGAAATCAACCGGATGGGCAGTGTCGCCGCGGGCAGCACCGTTTCGGATTATCACGAGGCTGAACAGGCGCGGAAGATTTCCATCCAGTCCACGCTGCTGCATCTGGAATGGCTCGGGAAGAAGTTCAACGTGATCGATTGTCCCGGCTATTCGGATTTCATCTGCGAGAGCCTCGGCGCATTGCGCGCCAGTGACTTTGCGCTGGTGGTGGTCAACGCCCAGCACGGCGTGGGGGTGGGCACGGACATGGTGTGGCGTTACGCCACCGAATTCGGCATCCCGAAAATGATCGTCCTGAATGGCTTCGACAAGCCCGAGGCCGACTTTGAAACCGCGCTGGCGCAGGTGCGTGAGCATTTTGGTTCGCGTGTGTTTCCCATGAACCTGCCGCTGAACTCCGGTCCAGGCTTCAATCAACTGCTGGATGTGCCCCGTTCGGAAGTGACGACGTATGCCGCCGACCAGAGCGGCAAATTCACCGAGGTTTCGGCCGCCGGCACCCACGCAAAACAAGTCACCGCCCTGCACGAGCAGCTCATCGAGTTCATCGCCGAGGCCGACGATTCGCTCATGGAGAAGTGGATGGACAGGGGCACGCTGACGGAGGACGAGCTGCGCAGCGGGCTCCATGCCGCCGTGCAACGGCAGGCGTTCATCCCGTTGTTCTGCGTCTCGGCCGAAAACAACATCGGCGTGGCGCGGTTGATGGATTTCATCGCCAAATACGGCTCCTCGCCGGTGGACCGCGTCAAAGTGTCGGCCGTGGACCCCGACGGGAATGATGTGGACGTGGCCCTGAACGACGGCGAACCGGTGCTTTATGCCTTCAAAGTCATGAACGAATCCGGCTTCGGCGACATGACCTTCTTCCGGGTTTATGCGGGGCAGGTGAAAATGGGCAGCGACCTGTTTAACGCCGACCGGCGCGTCAGTGAAAAACTAGGTCCGCTTTATCTGGTCAACGGCAAGAACCGGACGAGTGCCGCCTCGCTCAATGCGGGCGACATCGGCGCCGTCGTCAAGCTCAGGGACACCCACATCGGCAACACGCTGTCCACCGTCAAGCGGCCGGTGTCGCTGCCCAAGGTGCAGTATCCCGCGCCCAACGTGCTTTCCGCGCTGCAACTCAAGACCAAGGGCGATGAAGACAAGCTGGCCGTGGGCATTGCCGCCTTGCACGAGGAGGACGCCTCGTTTGCCTACTCGGTGGATGCGGAATTGCATCAAACCATCCTGGCCGGGCAGGGGGAACTGCACCTCGACGTGCTGGTCGAACGCCTCCGGCGCCGCTTCAAGGTGGACCTGGAATTGACCGCGCCCAAAATCGCCTATCGCGAAACGGTCAAGAGCCGCGGGGAATCCAAATACCGGCACAAGAAGCAAACGGGTGGCGCCGGTCAATTTGCCGAAGTATGGATGCGCATCGAACCCAAGCCGCGCGACACCGGCTTCGAGTTTACGCAATCGTTGGTCGGCCAGAACGTGGATCGGGGTTTTGTGCCGTCTGTTGAGAAAGGCGTTTCGTCTGCGTGCAAGGAGGGCATTCTGGCCGGTTACCGCGTCGTGGATTTGAAGGTCGATTTCTACGACGGCAAGATGCATCCCGTTGATTCGGGCGACGTGGCGTTTCAAATCGCCGGCAAGGAGGCATTCCGCGAGGCCTTTCTCCAGGCGCGTCCCTGCCTGCTGGAGCCGATTCACAAGCTGACCATTCGGGCGCCCGAGGATTGTCTGGGAAAAATCATCGGCGACGTGTCGAGCCGCCGCGGCAAGGTGCTCGGCATGGAGGCGGACGGCAGTTTGCAGGTGCTGATTGCGGAGGTGCCCGCCCGCGAGCTGCATCATTATGCCACGGTCCTGCGTTCACTCACCGGCGGTCGCGGCATTCACCAGGAGATGTTCAGCCATTACGAGGAAATGCCGCGGGAACTGGAAGCGCGGGTGGTAGAGGAGAGCAAGAAGGCGCGGAACAACTCCCACTGAACGGCCGTTCCGGCCGGGGGGGCGGCCACGGATTTCGCATGAACAAACTGGCCTTGGTTGCATCTATGCGGAATTGTGTTCGCCATGATGACAAAGGCATTGCCTGGCTCGGGACCGGAACCACGAGGCGTGAACCGGCTGGTTCGCCGCGGTGCGCCGTGGGGTTTGCTGGTGCTGCCGATTTTCTTCGCGGGAATGGCTGCGGTTCTGGCGCAAACGCCGACGGCCCCTCGCTCCGTCAACTTTGACTTCGACTGGCGATTTCATCTTGGTGATGCGCCGGAAGCGGCGCAATCGCGCTTTGACGACGGCGCCTGGCGGCAACTGGACTTGCCCCACGATTTCAGTGCGGAAGGGAATTTCTCCCCAACAAACGCCAGTTGCACCGGCTACCTGCCCGGTGGCGTCGGGTGGTATCGCAAATCATTCACCCTGCCGGAATCGGCGCGGGGCAAACGGGTGTTCGTGGAATTTGACGGCGTTCAACGGGACAGCGACGTGTGGATTAACGGAACCCATCTCGGCCATCGCCCGAACGGTTACATCAGCTTTTCCTGCGAACTCACGCCGCAGTTGCGCTTTGGCGATGCCACCAATGTTTTGGCGGTGCGCGTCGAGCGCGACAACGTGGCGGATTCGCGTTGGTATCCCGGCACCGGCATCTATCGTGACGTGCGCTTGAGTGTGGTGGAGGCGCTGCATTTTGCGACCTGGGGAACGTTTGTCACCACGCCGCGCGTGACGGACCAGGCGGCCGATGTGGTGGTCAACGCGGATGTGCGAAACGAGGCGGCCGCGGCGTGTGAGACGCGCGTGGTCGTGCAGTTGCTTGATCCGGATGGCAAATCCGTCGGTGAATCCCGGCAGGTCCAGCACCTCGAGGCCGGGCAGAGGTTCACGTTTACCCTCTGGCAGCAAGTCGCACAGCCGCGTCGCTGGTCGCTGAACGCGCCCAACCTTTACACCGCCGTCTGCCGGGTGTTCCACGGCGAGCAGCTTGCCGATGAAACCCGCACGACCTTTGGCATCCGCACCATCCGGTTTGATGCCCGGAACGGTTTTTTCCTGAACGAAGTGAATCTCAAGATCAAGGGCGTTTGTCTGCACCACGATGCCGGTGCGCTGGGTGCCGCCGTGCCTCGCGAAGTGCTGGAACGGCGTCTGCAACTTTGCCGGGACATGGGCGTGAATGCCATCCGATGCTCGCACAATCCCATGGCTCCGGAGCTTTACGACTTGTGCGACCGGCTGGGGTTGCTGGTCATGGACGAGGCGTTCGACGAATGGGAAATCGGCAAGCGCAAATGGGTTGAGGGCCGCAACGTCGGGACCGCCGGGCGTTTCGGTTACAGTCATGACTTTGCAGCTTGGGCGGCGACGGATTGCGCCGACATGGTGCGGCGCGACCGCAATCATCCGAGCATCATCCTCTGGAGCCTGGGCAACGAAATCGATTATCCCACCGACCCGTATGTGCTCGACGTGACGCGGCGGGTGGAAGGTTTTGCGGTCGACGAACGGCAGCCGCGCATGACGCGCCTCACGGCGGTGGCACCCCGGTTGATCGCCGCCGTCAAGGAGCAGGATCCGACCCGGCCCGTAACGATGGCGCTGGCCAACTGGCCGGCGTCTGACGCCATCGGGCTGGCGTCCATGCTGGACGTGGTGGGCGGGAATTATCAGGAGGATTTGTATACGCAAACGCACCGGCAGTTTCCCGGTCGCGCGCTCTTCGGCAGCGAGAACGGGAAGGGCTACAACGAATGGCGTGCGGTGGTGCAAAACGATTACGTTGCCGGCCAATTTCTGTGGGTCGGTTTTGATTTTTTGGGCGAAGCCGGGCGCTGGCCGAATCATGGTTCGGGCGCCGGTCTGTTCGACACCCGCGGCTTTCTGAAGCCCGAAGGCTGGCAGCGCGAGGCGCTTTGGGGCGACCATCCGGTGCTGCACGTGGTCGTGCGTCCGGAAGCGACTGCGCCGCGGGAACGACGCTTTCCGGCCCGGGCTCATTGGAACTGGGGCGACAGCAACCGCCCGGTGAACGTCACCGTGTTCAGCAACTGTGAAGCAGTCGAGTTGCGCGTGAACGGTCGCGCCGTCGCCACTGTGCCGGTAGGGCCGGAGCGTGTGGCCAGCGCCTCGCTTTCGTATGAACCGGGCACGCTGGAAGCCGTTGGACGCACGGTGGGCAGGGAAAGTGTCCGGACCGAACTGCGCACGGCGGGCGCGCCGGCGCGGGTGCACATCGAATTGGACCGGCAGGGATTGAGCGCGACGCAACGCGAGGTCGCTCACGCCGTCATCTCGGTGGTCGATGATCACGGCGTCGTGGTTCCGGATGCGGCCGTGCCGGTCACCGTGAGCGTGGCTGGAACCGGCCGTCTGCTGGGTGTGGACAACGGTGACCTTTGGGACACCACACCCTTGAGCAGCCCGACGAAACGGCCGCGCGACGGCAAGCTGCTGGCCATCATCGGGGCGGGGAGAAGCCCGGGGCCGCTGCGGTTGCAGGTTTCGGCCGCGGGCCTGGCTCCGGCGGAAGTGTCCCTGGAAACGACGAAATGAGCAGTTGACCGTTCGTGGGAAAGTTTGACCGGGTTTGAAATCCCTGCGCCAGGGGGGACAATAAAACCTTGCCAAGGCGGAAGCCCGCGAGTTTACTTTGCGTCCGCTGCGTGGCTGGATAGCTCAGTCGGTAGAGCAGAGGACTGAAAATCCTTGTGTCGGCGGTTCGATTCCGTCTCCAGCCACCACTTCTTTTATAACGACTTACTTCGTGAGTGTGCCTCAAATGTGCTTCTAGTTGGTTTTTTTCTTTCCGGGAGGGCGCATGCTTCAACGAGCGCCGTCCCGATCTCGCGGTAGGATTTGGATGACCACGCCGCTATCGAACACGGCCGCCGGAAGGAATCCGATGAAGGCGAGGACAAGCGGTCGCTCCGAGGGCTGGAGTCAGCGTGTTTAGGACGCGTTCCGCATCCTCCGTTGTCCCTGGCAGGACATCGGAGAGGCCGTCGAAAACACTGCCGCATCTTAAAACAAGCGTGCTCATCCCTGATGCTCCGTGTTCGAATGTTTCGGCGAACGTATGGTCATTCGTTCGGGCTTGCCAGCGTTCGGAAGATGCCAGTGGCGTCGAATGGCCAGAAATCTGAGCGCAAAGCATAGGGTTGCACCCGCCATTCCCGCCCATCCTGGCGAAAAACCCAATTTGCGGCTAAAAATCACCACGGCGGAGCCAATTAGGGCAGCGACCGCATAAATATCAGCACGCAATACGATGGGGATTTCCGCCACAAGAACATCCCGAACCATCCCGCCGCCTATTCCCGTCAACATGCCGAGCAGAACCGCGGGCACCGGGCCAAGATGAAACGCGAGCGCCTTATTGGTGCCCTCAACGGCAAATAGAGCCAGACCGGCAGCATCGCACAACAGGACCGCCGTCTTCAGTCGATCGACATCCGAATAGCGGAAGAATGTGACTACGCCGGCCAGCAGGGAGACGGCTACATAACGCCAATCGTTGATCGCCAGTGGGGGAGTGGCTCCGATAACCACGTCACGAATGATTCCGCCCGAATTGCCAGCCAGAAAAGAAAGGACAAGGACGCCAAAGATGTCGAGCCGCCTCTTTACGCCCGTCAGGGCTCCGCTCAACGCGAAAACAAATGTCCCAGCCAAATCAAGAGCTAGATTGAAAC
This sequence comes from Verrucomicrobiia bacterium, assembly GCA_035765895.1. Taxonomy (NCBI): domain Bacteria; kingdom Pseudomonadati; phylum Verrucomicrobiota; class Verrucomicrobiia; species Verrucomicrobiia bacterium. The sequence continues at coordinate 15,177 of DASTWL010000088.1, forward strand.
TTTCCATTGGTCAGGTTGTCTTCGACCCGGCTGAATCGGGCGAGAGCCAGGCTTTCGTCGCAACCATCAGAGTCTGGATTCCCGTTTCCAAAGTTGGGTGAATCACGGGCGCAAAATGGGGGTTGTGATTGCTGGGGATTTCTCCCAGCCGTCCGGCTTTTTTAGCCTTGGCGTATTGAACTGGATCAATTCCGCCGACGAACCAAAAAACGGACGGCACATGCCATTCGGTTCCAAAGCACCCAAAGTCCTCGCTCGCCATTGTTGGCTTGGTGTTCTGAATTTGGTGAGCGGGAAAGTTCTTTCGAAACGCTTCAACCACCCGGTTGGTTGCTGCCGCATCGTTCTTGACCAGAGAATAACGATCCAAAAGGGTAATTTCCGGCTTGCGGGGGGCTCCAGACGCGACAGCCTCCGCATTGACTATCCGCTTGATGGCATCAAGCACGCGTTTGCGAACTCCTTCATCAAACGTGCGCACGTTTAGCTTGATGATTGCCTCGTCGGGAATGATGTTCTCTTTCGTTCCAGCCTCAAGCGCACCAATGGTGACAACGGCGGCTTCGGTGGGTGCCACCTCGCGGGAGACGATGGTTTGGAGCCGCATCACGGTTGATGCCGCCATCACCACTGGATCAATGCTGGTCTCGGGCATTGATCCGTGAGCCCCGCGACCAAACAACCGGATTTGCAAACTGTCGGCGGCAGATGTGATCACACCCGCGCGACCGGCGAGCGTTCCCGCTGAAAGGCTCATCACGTGCTGGCCAAGCACCACATCGGGTTTGGGAAATCGTTTGAACAGCCCATCGTCGATCATTGCTTGCGATCCCTCGGCGGTTTCCTCGCCCGGCTGAAAAACAACCAGCAGGGTTCCGCGCCACGTATCGCGGGCTTCGGCAAGAAGCATAATGGCGCCGATCAGCCAGGTGACATGCATGTCATGACCACAGGCGTGCATCACGGGCACAGTTCTGCCTTCGCGATCGGTTGCGGTCAGCTTGCTGGCATAAGGCAAACCGGTTAATTCTTTCACCGGCAGCGCATCCATATCCGCACGCAGCATGACCGTGGGGCCGCTCCCATTATGCAACAAACCCACGACGCCGGTTTTCCCAACTCCAGTGGTTACTTGATAACCCGCCGTGCGGAGCCGCGCGGCGGCCAGGCCAGCGGTGCGGGTTTCTTGCATGGAAAGTTCGGGATGGGAATGAATGTCTTTATAAAGCGCCTCCAAGTCTGGCAGGAGCTTTTTGAGACTGTCTGAAGGAGTATCAGCCGACTTCGAGTTTTTTATGCCGGGAGATTTGGCGCTTTTAGTTCTCATGTTGTTGAAGGGCAAATTCGCTGTAGGCCGTGCCTTTCTGCATGCCATGGGTTTCACTCACCGAACTGTCCAAGTCCAGAACCAGTTCCCGCATCACTCGATGGCCCATCCCCAACCATTCGCCGCATTGCTGGATTTGGCGCAGCCATTCGCGTATCGCGCTTTAGTATATATCGCTGACTTCCACTTGTGAAGACTGTCTGGGAAACATGGAATACGCTTGAAAATGGCAAGCCCCCTGAGAACTCGGCCGAATGCGTTAGAATTCCGATTCTTCGTTTGTTTTCGTATCAGCACGTTGCGCAAACAGGCGGACGCCCTTCACCTTCATGCCAGTTGGTCGGTGAGGAGTTGGCCGTTGGTCGCGGTTGACGGCTCATGGGCGGAGGAGGTCGGCCAGTAGTTTTGCGACGGCCAGTTCCTTGGCCTTCGCCTCAACTTCCACCGTGAGCGGCCAGCCCAACCATTCTTGCGGAAAATCCGCGACGTCGATGTAATCGTGATGCCACTCCGGTTTCGAGCCGTCCCAGCCTTCCAGCGGGCTGGAGATGTGAAAGAGCGGTTCGGTCTTCCAGGTCCGGCGCACGCGCTGCGTGGCTTCGGCGACGCTCAAGCCATCCGGCAGACAACGGTGGTGATGCACGTCGTAAACCAACGGCACACCGGTGTCCTCGCAAACCGGTAGCAAGTCCGCCGGCGTATAAACCTTGTCGTCGTTTTCCAGGGTGAGCCGCGAACGCACCCGCCCGGGCAGGCGCTCGATGTTGTTGCGCAGTGCGGTCAGCGCCGCGGATTTGTCGCCATACGCGCCCCCGCCGTGGAGGTTGAGCGTGTCCGCGCCGACCCACTCCGCAACCTCGGCCTGGTAGTCCAGTTCGGCCAGCGAGTGGGCCAGCGTCCTGGGGTTGGGCGAATTGAGCACCACGAATTGATCCGGGTGAAACGACAGCCGCAGGTGGTTGGCGCGCGCAAAGGCGCCGCATGCCTGAAAGCGCGCCAGGATGTCGGCGGCTCCCGGCAATTCGGAGGTCGTGTAACCCGCCGTGGGGTGGGTCTTCACGGGCAGAATCTGGCTGTTGATGCGAAATGCACCGATGCCGTGGTTTGCACAGAACCGCAGCGAGGCCAAGAGCGCCTCGGCGTTGGCGAGACACAAGGCTGCGAGCCGCGACAGGCGCCCCGGTTTGGGCAGGCGCAGCATCGCCGTGGCCGTCGTGGTGCGGAACTTGATCGGCTCACGGGCAAACTGGCAGCACAGCCCCAGGCGCAAGCCGCAGGGCGGGGCTTTGGTTGGCTCTTTCTTCACGAGGCCAATTCCTTTTGCGTGTTGACGACCGCATCCTCAATTCCTCAGGGTCTCGCCCGGAAGAATCCCTGATTCGGGGAATGCCATACGATGAAATCGCGACGGCGCAAGATTCTCGCGTGGGCAGGCCTGGCGGTGGGCATGCTGCTGCTGACGGGATTTTTCGTCGCCCTGTGGTTCTCACCCGTCTGGCTGGCGCTTGACGACCGGCCGGTGCCGGCCGACGCGATCGTGGTGCCGGGAGGCGAATGGGTGTTGCGGCCCAAGCGCGCAGCGGAATTGTTTCAACAAGGCCGGGCCCCGCGCATCATTGTCAGTGGCAAAGGCGAGGCGGAGCCGCTCCGGCTGGCTTTGCGGGAGCGGGGCGTGCCGGCCGTGGCCATCGAGCTTGAAGACCAGGCCCGCAGCACCCAGGAAAACGCCGTGTTTGTCGTTCGCCGGTTGCGGCAGGAAAAGGCACGGCGCGTCATCATCGTGACGTCGTGGTTTCATTCGCGGCGCGCGCTGCATTGCTTTCAACACTACGCGCCGGAGATTGAGTTTTACTCCGTGCCGGCCATGAATGATTGCCCCAAACCGGGTTGGCTGGAGGCGTCGCAACGCAAATGGGTCACGCTCGAATACGCAAAGCTAGCGTGGTATTGGGTGCGCTACGGCATCTCGCCATTCTAAGGCGGATCATTTTTCGGTCGTGGTAAACGTCGCGACAATCGGGCGGTGGTCTGAGCCGATGCCCCAATTCGGTAGCGTGAGGGCGTAGGTTCCGTCCTTCACCCATTCGCGGGCCATGCCCGGGCTGAGCAGGATGTAATCGAGCCGGCTGTAGGTGTCTTCCTTCCCGTAGTAATGCGTCCAGGCGATATTGCGCGGGAACCAGCGGGGATTGGTGGGATTGGGCCGGTTGTCACCGTTCTGCTCGGCGGGGCGGGTGTCCACCAGGGCGTTCTTGCCGCGGCCGACGACGGCCTTGACGCCGGCGGTGTCGTAATTGTCATTGAAGTCGCCGCAGACGAGCACATTGGCGTTGGGATTGGCGGCGAGCAGCGCCTCCACCTTGTCCCGCAGCAGCCGGGCCTCCTCGGTGCGCATCTCGGCTTCATCCGCCTCGGGCACGGGGCGGCGTGACTTCAGATGCGCGCCCAGCAACGTGAACTGATAGTCGGGCGTGACCTGGATATCCACTTCGGAGAAGCCGCGGCTCACGTGAAAACGGCGGCCGCTCAGCAAATACGTCTCGTTGGTGTGCGAGCGCCGTGCGACGATGGGGAAACGGCTGAGCACGGCGACATGAATGTTCGTGTCCCAGCCCTGCACGAATTCGGAATAAGGCAGGTCGAGCCCGTCCTGCTTCAGCGAGGCCTGCAATTCCTGCAGGGCGCTGAGCTGGCCGATTTCTTCCAGCGCCACGACGTCCGGCTTCAACGCCTTGAGATTGGCGCGCACCTGCGCCTTGGCCGCTTCGGACTTCGCGTAATGACGGGTTTCCGTCGGCTGGTCGAGATAGTTCTCCACGTTGTAGGTGGCCACGCGAAAGGTTTCGGCGAATGCGCCCGTGGCCGGCAGCACGAGCGCGATCATCAACGGGGACAGCCAGGCGGGGCGAAGCGGTTTTCTCATGGGCGATCAAATTGTCAGGCGCGACTTCGTTGTCAAAGCCGAAGGTTCACTTCGCCGGCGGGTTGGTGGAATTGAGCCCCTTCAACTCGCTCAACGCTGCATCGATGGCGTCCAGCTGGGCGTTGTGCGGGACGGGCGCCTGCGACCAGGTCAGCATCTGCCGGGCGACCTCGGATTTGCCGGGATAATCGGGGAAATCCGTCAACAACTGTTGATAGGTGTCCGTTGCCTCCTTGAGGTCGTGCTGCGCGGCGTAGCCTTTGCCCAGCTTCAACATCAGCCGGATGCGCTGTTGCGGTGAGGCGTCCAGCTTGAGCGCTCTGGCATAGGCATCGGTGGTGGACTTGGGCTTGCCCACGGTCGCGCAAAGGTCGCCGAGCTTTTCCATCAACACCGCACTGTGTTTGGTCAGATCGAGCTGGTCGAGGTAGTTGATCAATTGCAGCAACGGCGTGCCCCGCGCGATGTTCATGTTCACGATGCGCAAGTGGGACCAGGCCAGCAGCGGGCTTTGCAGGCGTTCGAGCCTCAGGTGCATCAACTGGGGAATCATCGCAAAGGCACGGTGCAACGGATCGCCCACCACGGTCGTCTGCCAGGACAGGCCGTTTTGCGCGGCGTAGGCGGCTTCCCCGAACGTGAAGCCGTCGATCAGCCAGCGCGCGGCGAACGTGCCGATGTCCGGCGTGCCGAGCAGATACGGTTCGTTGACGGAACCCATCGTGCAGGTGGCGCCCTTGGCCAGCAACGGGCCCACCCAGTCGGCGGTGGTGGAGCGGATCGTGTTCGCGTTCGCCGAATGGAGGTGATACGCGAAGGCGCCGGGCATGAACTCCATCTTGGGCGCGAGGAAAGGTCCGCTCGGGCTGCCGTCATACCAGCCGGCGTAAAACGCGATCTGGCTCATGGGAAAACCCGCCGGAATCGTGGTCGCGTTGGTGTCCAGATAGCTTTCAAATCCCATCACACGGCAGATGTCGTAAGCGGCGTGAATCCAGTCATCGCCGACCTTGTAATTCGGATCGGTGATGCTGCGGATGTCGCAGTAGGCCCGGCCCCAGTAACCATTGGTCTCCGCCTCGATGGCTTTATCGACCAGTCCTTTCGCGATTTCGGCCGTGGGGCCGTCCAGCCGGGCGACCATCAGGATGCCGTTTGTCGGGTTCAACAGGGCGGTGTTGGTGGTGGTGTAAGCGGCATTGCGCAGGACGCCACAGCATTTGTGAATCTCCGGCGGCAACGGCAGCGCGGCCAGTTCGGAGTCCACTGACGCCGCGTTGACCCGCAGTTCGGGGCGCAGCGTTTCCTCGCCTTCCTCGTGCAGGTCGGGCTCGTTGCGAATCTTCAGCGGCACACCGTAGCACAACACGACGTAGCGAATCCGGGAGGCCACCGGCATGCGCACTTCCCGCACGTCGGCCGCATTGGTGCCCGTCAGCCGGTTTGTGCCGATCTCCCAGAGGTGACGCGCCTCCAGCTCGTGCGCGAGCGGCTGGGCCAGTTCGGCGTCGTATTCCGCGCGGGGCATTTCCTCGGCGGTGCTGAGGTTGAAGCCCAGCACCTGGTTGTCCGGCACGTGACGCAGCGCGGCATAGTGCCGGGCCACGTCCTCCGATTCCGGAACTTTGCGGTTGTAAACCACGACGACTTCATTGCCCGACGGCGCGGCGGCAGCGTGCCCGCCGGCGAACAGCAGCGTGCCAAGGGGGGCGAGGATGAACAGTTTTGCTCTCATGAACCTTCTGGTTGGACCGCGCGAATGTCCGGACGTTTGAACAGCGCGGGCTTTTAAGCGTTTAGGCGGGACAAGTCACCTTCAAGCCGTCGTAGGCGAGCCACACGTTGGGCGGCAGTTCGGCCTGATGCTTGTCGTGGTCGTAATCGTGCGTCAGGTGTGTGAGGTAGGTGCGGTCGGCGTTGATGCGGCGGGCGGCGGTCAGCGCCTCGTCCAGGCACATGTGCGTCGGATGCGGCTTGAAACGCAACGCATCCAGCACCGCGACTTCCACCCCGCGGATGGCGGCGACGGCTTCCGCCGGAACCTCCTTGCAATCGCTGAAGTAGGCCAGTCGTTTGCGGCCGTTTTGCTCGAACAAGAAACCGTTGCTTTGAAAACGCCCGTGGGGCGCGGCAAAGGGCGTGATGCGCAGATCACCGATGGCGAACGGCCCGTTGAACACGTGTTCCTCGGGGATGAAGTAGCCCCTCGGCCAGGGGCCGTTGTGGAAGGCATAAATGAACACCCGCCGCAGCGCGGTCATGGTCGTTTCATCCGCCCAGATGGGCAGGGCGGTGCCGCCGCGCAGGTCACAAAAGCGCCGGCAGTCGTCGAGTCCCATGATGTGGTCGGCGTGCGGATGTGTGAACAGCACCGCGTCAAGCCACCGGATGTTCTCCCGCAGGCATTGCAGGCGGAATTCGGGCGACGTGTCCACCACGAACCGGGCTTCGTCCGAGACCACGTAAATGGACGGCCGGGTGCGGTGATTTTTGGGGTTCGCCAGATACTCCGGCGGATAATCCACGCCGATCAGCGGCACGCCCTGTGACGTGCCGGAGCCGAGAAAGGTGAATTCAAAGGGCATTACGTTCAATTTTTATTCGTGGCTCTTCTCGGAACCGAATACTTCAGCCGAGAAAATAATCCAATCGTGTGCTTTTAAAGCTTCATCAGTTGAGCGTTGTAGAAAACGAATTGGGGCGATTGCGTTTCGCTTTTTCTCATACGATGCGGCAGCACGCCAGCGGGGGAAACGTTGTTGAATCTTGCACGTATTTGTTATGGTCGAATGAGATTTGACCCGGATGGGCGCAGGCGGCGCCGCGCTGAACGTGGAGGTCATTGTTGAATTATCTGATGTGTCATTGACTCCAAATTCACAATCTAAATCGAAAATTGTTCCATTTGAGAAAACGCAGGTGAAGCTTGTGTAGTCAAATCCAACTTCTGGTTCGCTGATGATCTTGAGACTGCACTTTTCGGAAATTAGCCCTGTCTTTCGCGTAAAGCTGGCGATACCTAGCAGTAAGAACAATGTGAAGAGTATTCCTACAAGGATGAGGCAGCCGCCGATATGCCCTCTAAAATAGTTTTTGCCGAATGATTGCATGTCCGCTCAAATGGCGCGCGAACTGTAACCATGCTGAGCACGCTACGCATTAAAAACCTCGCCCTGGTCGCCGATCTCACGCTCGAATTGCAGCCGGGTTACAACGCCATCACCGGCGAGACCGGAGCGGGCAAATCAATCCTCATCGGCGCGCTGGGCCTCGTGCTGGGCGAGCGCGCCGACCGCGGCCTGATCCGCGCCGGCGCGGAGAGCTGCACGGTGGAGGCGGTTTTCGATGTCCGCCATTTGCGGGCGCCGCTGGCGGAGTTCCTTGCCGAAAACGGGCTCGAACCCTGCGAGGAGCATCAACTGGTCCTGAAGCGGACCTTTTCCGCCGCCGGCGCCAACCGGCAGTTCGTGAACGGGTCCGCCACGACGCTGGACCGGCTGGCCACCATCGGTGACTGGCTGGTGGACTTGCATGGCCCGCATGATCATCAATCACTGCTGCATCCCGGCCGGCAGCTGGCCATTCTCGATGCCTTTGGCGGTTGCGAAGCGGAGCGGGCCGCCTTTGCGGAGCTCGTGAAACGTCGCGCGGCGCTGGCAGCAGAGAAGGCCGCGCTGGTGGTGGATGAAAAAACCTATGCGCAGCAGCTTGACCTGCTGCGCTTTCAGGTTCGCGAAATCACGGGGGCACAGTTGCAACCGGGCGAGGATGCGGAGATTGAAGCCGAACACCGGCGCGCCGCGAATGGCGCCAGGCTCCTGCAGCTCAGTCAGGCCGCGCTGGACCTGCTGGCGGAGAGCGACACCTCGGTGTTGACGGAGGCCGGTGTGGTGGGGCGCACATTGCAGGAGCTGCAACGGATTGATCCGGGCGCGGGCGCCCTCGTTGTCCTGCATGAACAGGTCACGGCTCAATTGCGCGATTTGCAGGGCGAATTGTCGCGGTATGCCGACCGCGTGGAGGTGGATCCTGCGCGTCTGGCCGAGCTCGAGGAACGGTTGAATCTGCTGCAAGCGCTCAAACGCAAATACGGCGCGACCCTGGTGGAAGTGATCGCCTTCGGTGACGAGGCGCAGCGCAGGTTGCAGGCGCTCGAATCGCGCGATGCCGAGCTGGCGCGCTTGAACGGGGAACTGGAACGGCTGGACGCGGACCTCCAGCGCGTGGGGCAGCAACTTTCCGCCAAGCGCAAGAAGGTGATTCCCAAGCTGAGCAAGGCCGCCTCGGCGCAGCTGGCGGACCTCGGCTTCAAACAGAGCCGGCTGGACGTGCAATTAGCGGCGGCGCGGGAGGATGTCAGTTCGGTCACGAGTTCCGGTATGGACACGGTGGAATTCCAGTTTGCCCCGAATCCGGGCGAGCCGGCGCAGCCGCTTCGGGCCATTGCCAGCTCGGGAGAACTTGCGCGGGTGATGCTGGCGCTCAAGACCGTGCTGGCCGCGGAAGATGAGGTGCCGGTGCTGATTTTCGACGAGGTGGATGCGAACGTGGGTGGCGAAACCGCTCATGCCGTGGGCAAAAAAATGCGGCAGATTGCGGCCCAACGGCAGGTGTTGTGCATCACCCATCTGCCGCAAGTCGCTGCCGCGGCGGAGGTGCATTTCGTCGTCACCAAGCACGTGAACGACGGCCGGACGACTTCGGAAATCGCCCGCCTGGACCGGAAGTCCCGCGTGGCCGAACTGGCGCGCATGCTGGGCGGGCAGGGCGACGCGGCGCGCAAACACGCCGAGGCCATGCTGCGGGACAAGGCACCACAAGCGTGACCGTCCGACAGTGAAACCACCGAAACGGCGGGTCAAACTGCCAGGCTGCGCGGGCAGCGCAGAGCGAATCAGCCCGGGACCAGGCTCGGTTCCCCGGGCGGTTCCGGCACGAGCCGGCGAATTTCGTGCATCAATTTGGCGGGACTGAACGGCTTGGTCAGAAACAGCACGGCGCCGGAGGATTCCGCCTCCTGCCGGGTGAGGATGTGGCCGTTGGCGGTGACGATGATGACCGGGATGTCTTTGGTGGCATCATCCGCTTTCAACACTTTCAACGCGGTGAGCCCGTCCATTTCCTCCATCATGAAGTCCATGACAATCGCGGCGGGGTGATCGCGACTGGCCGCTGAGACAGCCTCGCGTCCGTTGACGGCTTTCAACGTTTCAAAGCCGGCCCGGTCGAGGTGGTGCTTCATGAGGACGTGCATGTAAGGCTCGTCGTCAACCACCAGTATTTTAGGCGTCATCACAGGCAGCGGGTTTGCGGCAGGAAGATGACCCAACTTCGCCGGGCATTCAACGTCAGACTTTGACGCCGCTTGCGGCAAGGGAGGTTGCTTAAAGTCTGCCTCCGCGCCCGACGATGATGATGTCCCGGGCGGCCTCCGTGCGTTCGGATTTTTGCCAACGCGATGCGCTTTACTTGACCCTCGGAGCCGCGGGGTCCGGCACGTCCTGCCCGATGGCGCGTTCCAAACTGGCACGGGCCACGAGATAATCGTGCAAGGCCTCGTTCTTCGTCGTGCGGGCTTCCGTCAGCGAGGTTTCGGCATTCAGCACGTCAAGTTGCGTGCCGGTGCCGGCGTCGTAACGCGACTTGGCAAGGCGCAGGGCCTCATCGCCCTGCTCGACGACCTTTTGCGTGGCATCCAAAACTTCGCGGGCCTCGATGAACGTGGAATAAGCGGTGCGCACTTCCAGTTCGATCTGCCGGCTGCTGTCGTCGAGCTGCAGGTGGGATTGTTCAAGCCGCGCCCGTGCCTCGGTGACTTTGCCCTGCGTCTGCCGGCCGTCAAAGATGTTCCAGCTCAACTGCGCGCCGGCATTCCAGCCGCGCACATCGGTGGCCAGGTCATCGACGAAGGACGAGTTGCGCCAGCCGTAGCCGCCGTAAAGTTGCACGCTGGGCTTGTAGCCCGATTTGGCGGTGGTGACGGACTCTTTGGCCAGCGCCTCGCCTTTGCGCAGCGCATTGAGTTCCGGGCGGCGGGCGAGCGCCTGTGCGATGGCGGCGGGCAGTTCGATGTGGTAGGGCTCGACTTCGAGGCGGTCCGTCAGCTGGAGAGGGATGTCCTCCCACACGTTGGCCGGCAGATTGAAACCCAGCAGATTGGCGAGGTTGTTCTTGGCGATGCGCCAGTCGTTGCGGGCCCGGCTCAGCCGCGGTTTGGCGTTGGCCACCTCGACCTCGGCCCGGAGCACGTTGAAACGCGGCACGGTGCCGGCCTCGTAGCGGCGGGTGGTGTCTTCCAGCTCCTTCTGCAACAATTCCACGGAGGCCTCGCGCACGTGGATTTGCTGCTCGGCCAAGAGGGTGTCGTAATAAGCCTTGCGAACGGCCAGCAGGGTGTCGGCGATGACGGCCTGATGTTGGAAGAGCGCCTGATCGCGCGTCAATCCGGCCGTGCGCAGCGCGGACGCGATGCGGCCACCCTCGTAAATCGACTGCACCACGCGCAGCCCGGCGTTCCAGTTTTGATCTTTCTGGAAGGAAAACGTGTTCGGACCCACGGTCGCGGTTTCAATGGCGTCGTTGAATTCGTAATTGCCCGTCGCTGTCAGCTTGGGCAGCACGATGGCGCGGGTTTGCACCACGATGCCATGGGCTACTTCCAGGTCCTGACGGCTTTTCAACACGGTGCTGTTTTGCTTCAGCGCCATGTTGATGGCATCAGCCAGCGACAGCGGCTGCGTGAGCCAGCCGGGGAAATCGTTGGTCGCCGGCATCGTCGTGGTTTGGGCGTGCAGCGCGATGCCGGGCAGCAGGGTGGCAAGCGCGCAGAGGGTGGACAGCAAAGGGCGGGGGATGCGAATACTCATGATGTTGATTCCAATAAAGGCCTAGTGACGGGACTTGGGCGCGGGCAGATGCTTGAGCGCTGCCAGTGAAAAATCTGTGATGTGCCGGGCCAGGGCCTCAATCTGCGCATGGCTGTGCGTCAAATCCGGGAACAGCCGGCTCAGCAGCGGCCGGCAATGGTGATAAAATATCGCCTGGCTGACGACGCTCAAACCCGCCCGCCGGACGACGGTCGGCGTGGCTTTGGGCCCGAGGATTTCCCGGATAATCGTGAACAACAGGTCCGACATCGGCCGGATTTCCCGCTCCACAATTTCGTCGAGCGCCTGGGTGGGGTCGATCATTTCGCGCAGCATCAGGCGGCTGCGGCTCGCGTGCGGACCGGTGTCAAAGATGCGCAGGAGCAGGGTAAGCACAAACGCGTGCAGCCGTTCCTCGGCGGTCGCGTCGGGGCCGAGCCCCATGCCGGGTGGATATTTTTCCACCGCCTCCCGGAGTGAATGCCGCAGGACTTCGGCGTAAAGCGATTCCTTGTCGCCAAAATGATAGTGAATTGCGGCAATGTTGGCGCCGGCGCGCTGGCAGATTTCCCGGACCGTGGCGTTGCGGAAGCCCACTTCGTCAAACACCGCCGTCGCGGCTTCAATCAGGCGGCGACGCGTCTCGGCTTCCGCTGCGAGCGGAGCCGGCGGGGTGAGCAGGGGCGCAACCATCGTAGCGTCATAGTTTCAAACACCTGTTTGAACTGTCAAGCATCCGCTGCAAGCGCGGGCGGGCGCGGCTCATTGGGGCAGGTAGGGGCGCACTTTGTCCGCCAGCAGCTTGTAGCCTTCGGCGTTGAAGTGCAACCGGTCCGGGCGGAAGAGTTCCGGCCGCGGCTTGCCATCGGGCCCGAGCGACAGGGCGTAGACATCCACGTATTTCACGTGGGGCGTCTTCCTGGCGAACGCGGCCACCATTTCGTTCATGGCCTGTTCCTGGTCATGCTGCTGCCAGCGGGACGGCGTTGAGTTCCAGGCCATGAAATAAATGTCGGTGGCGGGCAGCTTGGCGTGGATGGTTTTTACAAACGCCTCAAAGTCGGCAAAGACCTGCGTGGGGGATTTGCCGTTGGCCAGGTCGTTGCCGCCGGCGCGGAAGAAAATGGCGCGTGGCTCGTAGGGGAAAACAATCCGGTCGGCGAAGTGCGTGCTGTCGGCGATTTCCGAGCCGCCAAAACCGCGATTGATCACCTGATGATGCGGGAAATCGGCGGCCAGCGTTGTCCAGAAGCGGATGGTGGACGAGCCGAGAAAGAGAATCGCGCCCTTGGGCGGCGGATTGGTGCGGTCGCTTTGTTCGAACGCGGCAATTTCCCGTTCCCATTGGGCGAAGTTGTGGTTGGTTTCACCCGCACCCAGTGCGCGCGGAGCCAACGCCGTCACGAGTCCCAAACAGATAACAGCAAACAATGACTTCATGAGATTTCCAATGGTTTAGGTTATGCAGCAGAGAAGCGATGCACGGTGGTCTGCCGGTAAATCTGTCCCGGGTGCAAGATGGTGGTGGGAAAGTGCGGCTGATTGGGGGAATCCGGATAATGCTGGGCCTCGAGGCAGAAGGCATGGTGCGGTCCGTAGCTCCAACCGCCCTTGCCGGTCAGGGAGCCGTCGAACCAGTTCGCCGTGTAAAGCTGGATGCCGGGCTCCGTGGTGAATACTTCCATGACGCGGCCGGATTTCGGTTCCGCGACGCGGGCGGCGAGCGCGAGCGACTGACCGCCACCGCGCAGCACGAAATTGTGATCGTAGCCCTGTGGTGTGCCGCCGAGTCTGGCGAAACGGGCGCCGATGGCGGTGGGCTTGGTGAAGTCAAGCGGGGTGCCCTGCACCGCGCGGATTTCGCCGGTTGGAATCAGGTTGGCGTCCACGCTGGTGTAAAAATCGGCGGCCAGCATCAGCCGGTGCTGTTTGACGTCGCCCCGCCCGGCGAGGTTGAAATAGCTGTGGTTGGTCAGGTTGACTGGCGTGGGCTTGGTGGTGCGGGCAAAATATTCGATCGCCAGCTCGTTTTCATCCGTCAAGGCCATGATGACCGTGACGTCCAGCTTGCCCGGAGAACCCTCCTCGCCGTCGGCGCTCGTGTAGGTGAACTTTACGGCCGCGCCCCGCAACGGCCGGGCCTGCCAAAGCACCTTGTCAAAGCCTTTGCGGCCGCCGTGCAGCGCGTTCGGGCCATTATTGATCGCAAGTTTGCAGGTGCGGCCCGCCAGGGTGAAACGGCCTTTGGCGATGCGGTTGGCGTAGCGTCCGACCGTGCAGCCGAAGTAGGGATGGCCTCGGAGGTATTGGGCGAGATTGTCGAAACCCAGCACCACGTCGCCAAGGCGGCCTTTCCGGTCCGGCACGTGCAACTCTGTGAGGATGGTGCCGTAATTGGTGATCTTGGCGACGAGCCCGTGGCGGTTTTGCAGGGTGAACAGGTCCACGCGCTGGCCGTTGGACAATTTGCCGAAGGGTGAACGGATGACCGAAGGTTTCATCGGGCGTGCAGGTAAAAGGCGGACGGTGCCGGCGCAAAAACAGCAGCGCTCCCGCCGTGGCCGGCGCGGTCACGACGGGAGCGGCGACAAATCACGGCTTGTTATTTTTCCGGGCGTTGAGCGCCATCCACAACATCCAGATGCCGAAGATGAGGAGGAACACTCCCCAGATCAGGTTGATGTTGATGTTGAGCGACCGCTCGTAAAGCTCCTTGTTGGAGCCGGAGACGAGGCCGTAAATGCTCATGAGCGCACCGATGATGCTGAACATGAGACCAATGGGGAGGCGAATATCGAGACCCATAGTGTTAGCTCCTTTTCAGGTTTTACCAGAAGATGAAGTTGAGAATGACGCAGCCGATGAGCAGGAGGATGCCCGTCACCGCCGGCTTGAGATACCACGCCTCATCCTCGGCCTTGAGTTTGGGCGTCATGGAATAAACGAGGCCCTTGAGTTCCTCGTTCGTCTTGGTCCGTGCTGTCGCGAGCGAAATGCCCGCGGTCAAGAGCAGACAGACAATGAATGCGAAGCTGGCCAGCCAGAAGTTCTGGGCCATTTCGCTGGGGAACTGCTGCACCACGCCAAGGTATCCACCCTTCATCGGGTTGAGCACATGGCCGCTGGCGAAGTTGGTCGTGGTGGTTGTGACGGCGTGGAACACGGCCGAGGTGCCGATGCCGCCGAGCAGCCCGAGGAAGGCGCCGGTGCCCGTGGTGCGCGCCCAGAACATGCCCAGCAGGAATGTTGCAAACAGCGGGGCATTCACGAAGCCGAACACCAGCTGAATGATGTCCATCGCATTGTTATACATGGAGGCGAAATACGCCGCCCCGATGCTCAACAAAATGCCGACGACGGTGATGACGCGGCCCATCCACATGTAGTGGTCGTCGCTCTTGTTGGGCGCGAGATAGGCTTGATAGAGGTCGTAGGTCCAGACCGTGTTGAAGGCCGTCACGTTGCCGGCCATGCCGGACATGAACGACGCGAGCAGGGCGGTCAGCGCCAATCCAAGCAGGCCGGGCGGGCAATACTTTTTGACCAGTGAGAGGATGACGCCGTCGTAATCGTATTCAGCCACGCTGTTGTAAACGCCGTCCTTGATCTGTTCATCGGTCATGGGCTGGGCCGCATTGGCGGCAATCAACGCCGTCAGCTTGTCGGCGTTGACCTTTTTGCCCAATGTTTCACCCACGGCGGTGACGGTGGCCGCGGCCTCGGCGGGCTTTGCCGCCTTCACGGTGGCGACGGCCTTCTCATAAGCCGCGTCGGCGATGATCGGCGGGGGAATGCGATAATGCTTGTCCGGCATGGCGGTCAGGGCCACGGCAATCATGCCGGGCACAATCACCAGCGCGGGAAACAACATTTTCGGCACGGCCGCAATGATGGGCGTGCGCCGGGCGGCGCCCATGTTCTTGGCAGCCATCGCGCGCTGGACTACGAGGAAGTTGGTGCACCAGTAACCGAACGAGAGCACGAAGCCGAGGCCGAAGACCATGGCGAAGAGGTCCACGCCCATTGGATTGGAGGACGCCCCGCCCAGCAGAGGTTTCCACGCGCTGGTCCAGGCATCGGCCGCGAAGCTCTTGCTGTTCAGGTCGTATGCCATCGGATTCTGCGCCACCTGGCCCAGCGTGCTGTTCATGTGATGCCAGCCGCCCACGTCCTTCAGGCCGAGATAAACCACCGGGGCGAAGCCGAGCACAATCATGAAGAACTGCAGCACTTCGGTGTAAATGGCCGAGGTGAGGCCGCCTTTCAGCACATACACCAGCACGACCGCGGAACAAATCCAGAGCGCGAGATGATAATTCCAACCCAGGAGCTGATTCAGCAATTTGGCCAGCGCGTTCATCGAGATGCCGGACGCAAATACCGTCATCACGGCGAACGAAATGGAGTTCAACGCGCGCACCCGTTCGTCAAAGCGCATCTTGAGGTATTCCGGCACCGAACGCGCCTTGGAGCCGTAGTAGAACGGCATCATGAACACGGCCAGAAACACCATCGCCGGAATCGCGCCCACCCAGTAGAAGTGCGCCGTGGCGATGCCGTATTTCGCGCCGCTGGCCGCCATGCCGACCAGTTCCAGGGCCCCGAGATTCGCCGAGATGAACGCCAGCCCGGTGACCCAGGCGGGGATCGAGCGGCCGGACGTGAGAAAGTCCGACGAGCTCTTCATGTATTTCTTCAATGCGAAACCGATGCCGATCACGAACGCCGTGTAGAGCGCCAGGATCGCGTAATCGATCAGCTTGAGGTCGATGTGCATAGTGCGATTTTTCTAGGTTTAGTTTTGTGGGGTTGTCAGCGGGAAAGGTGGTGGGTCAGCCCTGCAACAAGGTGGCTCCCTGGCCCGGGCGGGAGACAAATAGCGACGGGGTGATCTTGGTCTTCGCCTTGTAGGCCCGGGCGATTTTGGCCGCGATGGCCTTGACCTTGGACGCCTGCACGAGCGCCACGCAGCAGCCGCCGAAGCCGCCGCCGGTCATGCGGCAGCCAAAGACGCCGCCCTTCCGGCCAATGCCGTGCGCAATCTCGACCACGTCATCCAGTTCCGGGCAGCTCACCTCGTAGTCGCCGCGCAACGAGCCGTGGCTCGCATACATCAGTTCGCCGGCCGTTTCCCAGTCGCCGCGGGCAAAGGCCCGGGCGGCGGTGGTGGTGCGCTCGATTTCGGTCACCACGTGCCGGGCGCGGCGGAAAACCAGATTGGACATCCGGCTGGGCGCGGCGTTGACGTCCGCCAGCGTCGCGCTGCGGAGCGACTTCACACCGAGCAGCTTTGCGGCTTCCTCACACTGACGGCGGCGGTCGGGGTATTCGCTGCCGGTCAATTCGTGCTTCACGTTGGTGTTGATCACCAGCACGGCCACGGACTTGGACTTCATCGGCACCAACTGGGTTTTGCGCGACTGGCAGTCGAGCAGGAGCACGTGGTCCTGCCGGCCCATGACGGAAATGAATTGGTCCATGATGCCGCAGGGCATGAGCGCAAATTCATGCTCGGCCTTCTGGCAGAGCAGTCCTTTCTGGACTTGCGTCAGCTTCTTGCGCGTCACCGCCTCGAGCAGCGTGGCCGTGGCCACTTCGAGCGCGGCGCTGCTGGAGACACCGCCGCCGAGCGGGACGGTGGATTCGATGTGCGCGTCAAAACCGGGGAGCTTGGCGCCGAGTCGTTGGAACCCAACCAGCACGCCCTTGAAATAATTGGCCCACGCCGGTTCGCCGCGTTGGATGGGCTGGTCCAGGTCGATGGTGGCGGTTCCTTTTGCGGTGCCGCTGGTCAAGGTGATGCGGTTCGTGCCGTTGGGTGCGGCGGCGATGACCGTGTAGCGCTCCAGCGCCATGGGAAAGACGAAGCCGTCGTTGTAGTCGGTGTGTTCGCCGATCAAATTGACGCGGCCGGGGGCGGCGGCAATCCATTGCGCAGCGCGGCCGGCACGCCTGCGAAAGGCGTTGGCGGTGGTGCGGGAAAGTTCAGAGAGAGGGGTGTTGGAACCGATCATGTTGTGCTGAGTGTCTTTTAGTCCTGTGTAATCCTGCGTGCTGGGCGCGGGTTAGTATGAAAAAAATCCCCGGCGCGTCGAGCCTTTCCTTGAAGCATGGCTTGCCTCGCAACGCGATTGACGGCGCCTTTGCTAATGCATGCGTTCATTGAATTTCAGTCTGAAACCCGCTGGCATCTTCAGAAAAGGACTGACGCTCCAGCCGGTGGGGAGTGAACGGCGTGGCCAGCCCGGGACGCGCGCCACCGTGCCAAGTTCACCGGGATTTCGCCAGCCAATTGTTTTGGTCTCCCGGCCCGCGTGCCCGTTGACTTGACTGCCGGCCGGCTTCACTTCGATTATTCGAGCCGCGCAACCAACATGCTCAAAACTGGCATCCTCAATCCCCAACTGAATTCCCTGCTGGCGCGGGTGCGCCACACCAACACGCTCGTCATCGCCGACCGCGGATTTCCGTTCTGGCCGATGATTGAAACGGTGGACCTTTCCCTCGTGGACGGCATTCCCACGGTGCTCGACGTCGTGCGGGCGCTGCGGCCCAACTTTGTCGTGGGCCAGGTCTGGATGGCAGAGGAATTCCTCAAGCACAACGACGAGCCAACGCGCGCCGCCTTTGCCGCCGCGTGGGCCGGCGTGCCGGTCGCGCACGAACCGCACACCGAGTTCAAACGGCGCGTGCCCCAGGCCATCGGCCTCATCCGCACCGGCGACACCGTGCAATACGCCAACATGATTTTGCAATCGGCATGAAGGCGCTGTTCATCACCAAACCGGGGGAGACCCAATATGCCGACGTCGCCGCCCCGCAGCCGCAACCGGGCGAGGTGCTGCTCCAGGTCCGCCGGCTGGGTTATTGCGGCTCAGACCTGAACACATTCCGCGGCTTCAATCCGTTGGTCACGCTGCCGCGCATTCCGGGTCATGAGATTGGCGCCACGATTGCCGCAGTGACGCCGGGGGTGCCCGACCACTTTCAGCCCGGCATGGAAGTCACCGTGGTTCCCTACACGACGTGCGGGACCTGTCCTTCGTGTCGCAGCGGCCGGGTCAATGCCTGTCGCAGCAATCAGACGCTGGGCGTGCAACGTGACGGCGCGCTGACCGAATTCATTGCCGTGCCATGGCAGAAGCTGGTGCGTTCGGAAAAATTGTCGCTGACGGAGCACACGCTCGTCGAACCGCTCAGCGTCGGTTTTCATGCGGTGGAGCGGGGCCGGGTGGGTGCGGCGGACACCGTGCTGGTCTTCGGCTGCGGCATGATTGGACTGGGCGCCATTGCCGGCGCGGCCCTGCTGCGGAATGCGCGCGTGATTGCCGTGGATGTGGATGACGCCAAGCTGGCGCTGGCCCGGAAAGCCGGCGCGGCCGAGGTCATCAATTCCAAGACCGGCAACCTGCACGAGCAGGTTCAGGCGCTGACCCAGGGCGATGGTCCGGGGGTGGTCATTGAGGCGGTCGGATTGCCCGCCACCTTTCGCGCCGCGGTGGACGAAGTCGCCTTTGCCGGGCGGGTCGTTTACATCGGTTACGCGAAGGAGCCGGTGGCCTACGAGACGAAATACTTTGTGATGAAGGAACTCGACATCCTGGGTTCGCGCAACGCGACGGCCCAGAATTTCACGGACGTGGTCGGCGTCGTGGAATCCGGCCGCTATCCGGTGCGGGAAACCATCACGCGGGTCGTGCCGTTTGCGAACGCGGCGGCCGCGCTGGCGGAATGGGCGGCCGATCCGGGCCGGGTTACGAAGATTCACGTCGAGTTGTAGGGCGTGCATTGTCAGCAGGCCATGACCATTGACGCGCACCACCATTTTTGGCGTTACAACGCTGTGGAGTTTGGCTGGATCGATGACGCCATGGCGGCGATTCGTCGCGACTTTCTGCCCGCGCAGCTCGAGGCGGAAATCGCGGCGGCCCGGGTGGACGGCGTGATTTCCGTGCAGGCGCGGCAGTCATTGGTGGAAACGGAATGGCTGCTCAACCTCGCCGAGAATCATTCCTTCATCCGGGCGGTGGTTGGCTGGGTGCCTTTGAGTTCCCCCGGGGTGCGTGCCGACCTCGAACGTCTGGCTGAACAGCCAAAGCTTCGCGCCGTGCGTCACGTGTTGCAGGGCGAACCGGACGAGCGTTACATGCTGCGGCCGGATTTCAACGCCGGGATCCGCCTGCTGCGCGAATTTGATTTGCGCTATGACCTGCTGATCTTCGAGCGTCACCTGCCGCAGACGATTGCCTTTGTGGACCGGCATCCCGACCACGTGTTCATCCTCGACCACATCGCCAAGCCGAAGATTGCGGTGAACGAACTTTCGCCGTGGCGCGAGCGGCTCGCGGAACTCGCGGAGCGGCCGAACGTGTATTGCAAGATTTCCGGCCTCGTCACCGAGGCGGATTATCGCACGTGGACCGAGGAACAACTGCGGCCCTACCTGGAAACCGTGCTCGAAGTGTTTGGACCGCATCGCCTGATGTTCGGGTCGGACTGGCCGGTCTGCCTGGTGGCGTGTGGTTACGCCCGCTGGGTTTCGCTGGTCCGGGATTTCATCCGTGAACTCTCGCCGGCGGAACAGGCGCGCATTTTGGGCGGCACAGCGGTGGAGGCTTACGGCCTGGCCTGATTCAAATATGCAGAGACGAACATTCGCATGTCGCTGGCTGATTGTCCTCGCGCTGGCCGGGCTGGCAGTGCGAGCGAACGCGCAATCGCCGTCATTTGCCAATTCCGGCCCGGGCGCGGAACAGGCCCGGCGGGATGCGTTCCTGCGCGTCCATGATCCGTCCACCATCGTGCAGGACAGCGAACGTTACTGGACATTCTGCACCGGCAACGGCGTCCGCTCATTATGGTCCACCAACCTCGTGGACTGGCATTTTGGTCCGCCGGTGTTCACGCCGACGAATCTGCCGGCGTGGCATCGCCAATGGGTGCCCGCCAATCGCGGTCATTTTTGGGCGCCCGATTTGATTCATCTGCGCGACCGCTGGTTCCTGTATTATTCCGTGTCGAGCTGGGGTAAAAACACTTCGGCCATCGGCCTTGCCACCAATGCCACGCTGAATCCGGATGATCCGCGCTTCGGCTGGCACGATGCCGGAATGGTGGTGCGCGCGGTGCCGACGAATGATTTCAACACCATTGATCCCGCGGTCTCGCTCGACGCCGACGGGCGCCCATGGCTGGCGTTCGGTTCGTATTGGAGCGGCATCAAACTCGTGGAACTGGATCCACAAACCGGCCTGCGGCGCGCGCCGGATTCGCCGTTGTATTCGCTCGCCTCGAACGAGTCCATCGAGGCGGCATATCTTTACCGGCAGGGCACCAACTATTATCTCTTCGTCAACTGGGGACAATGTTGTCGCGGCACGAACAGCACCTACGAAATCCGGGTGGGCCGGAGCGACAAAATCACCGGACCCTATCGCGATCGCGACGGTTTGGACCTGCTGGGCGGCGGCGGTTCGCTCGTGTTGGGCAGTGCGGGCAAAGTCGTTGGCCCGGGCCATGCGGGCATCTTTACGGCGCGTGGCACGGATTGGTTCAGCTTCCACTACTACGACGCCACCCAACGCGGCCGGGCCACGTTGGGCATTCGCAAACTGCGTTGGGACGAGGCCGGGTGGCCTGTGATTACCGGGGAAACGCCCGGCGGCGACGTGCACGTGCACGCGGAGTAAGCCGCCGCCGCTCATGAGTTGTCTTTTGCGGGCGCGTGCGGAACATTCCCGAACATGAGCAGCCAGTCCGAATCGTCCCATTCTGTCCGCCGGGCCGTGGTCCGGCTGCGCCGGGTTGGCCTGCTCATCCTGGTGCTCGGGCTGGTGGGGGCAGGCGCCTTGCGTTGGTTCGCGCGTCCGGCGGGCGTCATCGCCGGGGATGACGGCTTGGTGCGCCTCAATACGGACAACACGAAAATCGTGGCGCGCAACCAGCAACTGCTCTACGGCAAGACGGCTTACAATCTGATGGGCCTGCTTGACGACTTGAAACAACCGGGCGCCCTCGCCGTGATGCTGGTGTTGTTCTCGGCGGCGGGTTGCTTCATTTGCTTCCACCTGGCGCGCGTCCGCGAAGAAAACGGCTGAGCTTCACTTGGCGGTGGCCACGGACTGGGCGCATTTCAAAAATTGCTCCGCCACGGGCGGCATCGGTGTGTTAGGGAAGGCGCCGCCGATGATGGCTGGTTTAACGGCCGGCGTGAGCGGCAGAAGTTTCAAACGCGGCCCGGCCATGCACGCCACGGATTCGGAAAGCAACGCCACACCCGCGCCCGCCTCCACGGCAGCGATGATGCTGGTGACGCCGTCATGTTCCTCGACGACCCGCGGTTTTTTTTTGACGCCGGCAAAAAGCGCCTCCAGCAACGCGTAATAATCGGGGTATTCCCGGCGGCCATACGCCACGAGCGGCTGCGCCGCAATGTCCGCCAGCGTGACCGTGCGTTTCTGCGCCAGCGGGTGGTTGGGCGCCACGGCCAGCTGGATGACGTCCGTGGTCAGCGGCACGAACCGCAGGCCGCGCATCAAGGCGGGCGGCTGTTGCACCATCAGGGCGAGCTGTAATTTGCCGGTGCGCAGGCCGTCCAGCATTTCTTCCGTGGACAGATCGTGGAGGCGCACGCGCACGTGTGGCAATTCCGTCTGGAATGCCCGCAACGTCGGTGGCAGCAGCCGCGCCGTGGGGGAGGGGGCGTAGCCGACGTGCAATTCCCCGCGTCCGCCCGAGGCCACTGCCCGGGCGGCTTGCAGGCCTTGTTCCAGCCGGACCAGCACGGCCTGGGCTTCCGGCAGAAACGCCCGTCCGGCGGCCGTGAGCTTGACGGATTTGGCGCTGCGTTCGAGGAGCGCAAAGCCCAGTTCCTCCTCCAGATCGCGGACCTGGCGGCTGATGGCCGGTTGCGAGACGTGCAGCTTCAACGCCGCCCGCGAGACGTTTTCCTCCTCGGCAACGGCAATGAAGTATCGAAGATGGCGCAGTTCCATGCGGTGGTGCCTATTTGGGGGAAATCGAGCCGGACTGCAATCGAATCCGCTGCCGTCAAAGGGATGTTCAAGCGGGTTCGGGTTTGTGCCGCGGAGGGGGAGAAGGCCGCCCCCACCTTGCCGCTGGATTTTAATTCCTTTACACCAAGGCCCGTAAAAACTAGTCTTCGCGCTCTTAGAGAACTAAAGAGCACTAGGAAGTTTGACCGAAAATATGGAAGCCAAGGCGAAGACCATCGCGGAATTCAAGACGCACGACAAGGATACCGGCTCGGCCGACGTGCAAATCGCGCTGCTGACCGAGCGCATCAATCATCTTACCGAACACCTGCAGACCAACAAGAAGGACCACAGCTCGCGCCGTGGCCTGCTGATGCTCGTCGGCCAGCGCCGCCGGCTGCTCAATTATCTGCAAACGAAGGACGTGGCCCGCTACAAGGCGGTGACCAAGAAGTTGAAGCTGCGTCACTAAGAAAACGCACCCTGCGAATGCAGGAACGTTCAATGGTTTGAATTTGCAGGGCCGTCAACGCGACCGGCCCTGTTTTCGTTGTTTCGTTGTTATCAATAAGGTCGCGAACTAAAGCAAAGACCCGCCGTCCCTGGGAAATTTCAATCAGCCTCGAAACCAAGCCAATTTTGTTTCGGAGTTCATTGAAGTTCCTCGGGGAGGCGGCGGGCGAAAGGAAAACATGGCAGTAGAAAAAGTCGTCGCTCCGTTGGGCGACAAGCAGGTCATTATTGAAACCGGCAAGATCGCCAAGCAGGCGGACGGTTCCGTCACAGTGCAAATGGGCGAGACGATTGTGATCGTCGCCGCCGTCGCCGCCACCAAGGCCAAGGAAGGTCAGGATTTCTTCCCGCTCACGGTGGATTACCGCGAGAAGGCCGCCGCCGCAGGACGTTTCCCCGGCGGTTATTTCAAGCGCGAAGGGCGCCCCACCGAAAAGGAAATCCTCACGTGCCGTCTTACCGACCGGCCGATTCGTCCCCTCTTTCCGAAAGGCTGGTATAATGAAGTCCAGGTTCAGACCGTCCTCCTCAGCGCGGACGGCGAGAACGATCCCGACATCCTCAGCATCATCGGCGCCTCCGCCGCATTGATGGTTTCTGACATTCCGTGGGCGGGTCCGCTCGGCGCAGTCCGCGTTGGCCGCATCAATGGCCAGTTCGTCGCCAACCCCACACACGCCGAACAGGCCGAGAGTGATTTGGATCTCGTTTATGTTGGCAGTGAAAAGGAACTCGTGATGTTCGAAGGCTCGGCCAAGGAAATTTCCGAAGCCGACTTCAACGCCGCGCTCGCCTGGGCGCAGAACGCCATCCAGCCGCAGATCGCCGCGCAGAAGGAACTCGCCGCCAAGGCGGGCAAGGCCAAGCGTCAGATCAAGCTGAACATCGTGCCCGAGGAAATTCTCAGCGAAGCCAAGAAGCTCGCGGGTGACCGCATCGTTCCTGCGTTGCTCACGCAGGGCAAGCTGGCCCGCGAAGCGGCCGTCAATGCCATCTTTGAAGAAGTCGGCGCCAAACTCGTTGAGAAGTTCGGCGCGGAGAAGGTCACGCAATTTGTCATCAAGGACGCGCAGTATTACATCCAGAAGGAAGCCGTCCGCATCCTCATGCTCGACGCGGGCAAGCGGCTTGATGGCCGCGGCTTCGCGGACGTCCGCCCGATCTGGTCGGAAGTCGGCGTGCTGCCCCGCGCGCACGGCTCGGCCATCTTCACCCGCGGCGAAACACAGGCCATGACCCTCGCCACCCTCGGCACCAACGAGGACGCGCAGGAGTTCGACAGCTACACGGGCGGCGAGAGCGAGAAGAAATTCATTCTTCATTACAACTTCCCGAACTTCTCCGTTGGTGAAACCGGCCGCATCAGCGGCCCGGGTCGTCGCGAAATTGGCCACGGTGCGCTCGCCGAACGCAGCATCGAACCGATGCTGCCGTTGAAGGAGTATCCCTATGCGATTCGCGTCACCAGCGAGATCATGGAATCGAACGGTTCCACCTCGATGGCGAGCGTTTGCGGCGGCACGCTGGCCCTCATGGATGCGGGGGTTCCGATGATTCGCCCCGTGGCCGGCATCAGTTGCGGGCTCTGCACTGAATACGGCGCCGACGGCAAGATCGCACGTTACCAGTTGCTGACGGACATCCTCGGCTCCGAGGATCATTTTGGCGACATGGATTGCAAGATCGCCGGCACCGAGAAGGGCATCACCGGCTTCCAACTCGACCTTAAGCTCAAGGGCCTCCCCCTCGAGATCATGGCCGAAACCATCGAGCGCACCCGCGTCGCGAAGCTGCACATCCTCGCCGAGATGGCGAAGACGCTCGCTGCGCCGCGCGCCGAGATGAGCAAGTATGCCCCGCGCATCGTGACGCTCCAGATTGATCCCGAGAAGATCGGCGCCCTCATCGGCCCCGGTGGGAAGAACATCAAGCGCCTCGTCGAAGAGTCCGGTTGTGAAATCAACATCGAAGACGACGGCACGGTCAACATTTACTCCGTCTCCGGCGAAGGCATGGAGATTGCCCGCTCCGCCATCGAGGCCATCAGCGCCAAGCCCGAGATCGGCAAGATCTATCGCGGCAAGGTCGTTACGATCAAAGAATTCGGCGCCTTCGTCGAATTCATGCCAGGAAAGGACGGCCTCTGCCATATCAGCGAACTCGCGAACTTCCGCGTCAAGCAGGTCGAGGACATCGTCAAGATGGGCGACGAGATCTGGGTGAAAGTTCTGGAGATCGACGAGAAGGGCAAGATTCGCCTGTCCCGCAAGGCCGCGATGGCCGAGCGCGACGCGGCGATGGGTGGCGGCGAAGCCGGTGCGGCGCCCGCTGAAGGCCAGCCCGCCGGCGAAGGCGCTCCCGCGGGTGCGCCCGAGGGCGAAGCCCCGCTGCGTCCGGAATACCGCGAACGCGGCGAACGCCGGGACGACCGCGGCGGTCACCGTGGTGATCGCGGCGGTGATCGTGGCCCGCGTCGGGAAGACCGTGGCCCCCGTCGCGAAGGCGGGGGCGACCATGGCGGTCATCGTCACCAATCCTGAGATGATTCAGTTTCACAAGGCGGACCAGCAATGGTCCGCCTTTTTTGTTTGTCAGGGAATATGCGCTTATTGCGCCGCGGAGGTCAGCGCATCCAGCACGATGCCTGGCGTGAGCAGCGCCGGGAGAACTTGCGGCGGTTTGTCTGCGTCCTTGGGATACACCAGCACGAGCGGAACCGCCGAGCGTTCGAAGCGTCTCAACTCGGCCGTGATGTCGGGATTCTTTCGCGTGTAATCGGCAATCAACGCCACGGTTCCGGTGGTTTTGATTTTCTCGCGGACCGAATCGATTTCGAGGCTGGTCTTTTTGTTGACCAGGCAGTTCGGGCACCAATTCGCCGTGAAGTCCACGAGCACAGGATGTCCGGCGGCGCGGGCACGGGCGACGGCTTCGTGGCTCCAGGGCTGCCAGTTGATGCCGGATTTGCCGTTCACGGCCGGGGAGCTGGAATTGCCGGGAATGACCGCTGGGGGATGACGCCAGTCGAGTCCGCGCTCCAAAGTGCCATCGACGCCCAGCACCATGATGACGACCAGAACGATGGCCGCCAGCACCCGGCGTTTGCGGCCACGCTGGACGAAGGTGCCAAAGATCCATGCCGCCAGCGCCAGGACCAACAGGAAAAAACCAACCCAGAGCGGTCCGCTGTCGCCGTAGTGATCGGCCGTTTGTGAAAGCAGCCAAACGGCGGTGGCGAGCATGGGAAAACCCATGGCCTGTTTGAACCGCTCCATCCACGCGCCGGGCCTGGGCAGAAACTTCTGCAACGCCGGCAGAAAACTGAGCGCCACAAACGGGAATGCGAGGCCGATTCCGATGGCAGTGAACGTGGCCAGCACGACGGCGGGCGGTTGGAAGAATGCCCAGCCGATGGCAACGGTCAGGAACGGCGCGGCGCAGGACGAGCCCAACACCACGGACAGCGCGCCGGTAAAAAAGGCGCCGGTGGAACCTTCGCGCGTGCTCAGTTCCGACGCCTTGTTGATGGTCTGCCCGGGCAGGACGATTTCAAAGACGCCGAACAGGTTCAAACCCACCAGGGTCATCAAGGCCGCCATGAGAATGACGAAGCGCGGGTCCTGGAATTGCGCGCCCCAACTGGCCAGTTGCCCGGCCAGCACCAGACCGGCCAGCATCCAAAACGAGATCACCACGCCGAGGAGATAAAACAGCGAATGCTTTTTGGCGTGCGATTCGCCCGCGCCGCGTTGTTGAACGATGTGGAGGATTTTCAGCGACAGAATGGGCAGCACGCACGGCATCAGGTTCAGGACCAGCCCACCAAGAAAGGCGAGCGCCAGAAATTTCAGGATTCCACCGCTTCCAGCGGGACTGTCCGCGCCGGGGGAGGCGACGCTGGTCGATGCCGTTGTGCCATCCGTAGGTTTGAGGGTCACGTCGTAAGCCTGACGGCGGCCATCGACGGTCTGCACGAGGACTCCACGAACGGCATCGGGCCATTGGCCGGAGTTGCTGGCCTTGACAGCCACGCGCATGCCCAGACGTCCGTCCGCCGCGGGCAGGATTTCGGGGGTGAGCTGCACTTCGCCAACTTCGGTGGGGTAAGGAAAGAAGTCCGGGTGACTTACCCCGGCGCTCGCCGGCCAGGTGAAGACGATCCCGCGGGTGTGGTTCGTGGCCGGCGCTTCCCACCGGGTGGCGAGCTGGAGCGAAGTGCCATCCTGCGGCAACTGCGCCGTCGCCGCTTCAAGGACGGCTGCGTTCGCGGATGGTTTCGTGCGGTCACCGATGGTCAGGGTGTTTGTGACGGTTGCTTCCCCGGGCATGCAAATGTCGCTGCACTCCAGCCACGATACCTGGGCGGAAAGCGTTACTGGGCCGGGCTTGAGATCCTTGGCCAGGGTCAACGGGACCAGCAGTGTCGCTTCGTCCTGCAATATAAAGGTGGTCAGTCCGGCCACATCCAGTCGTTCTGGCGCCGGCCAATGAATGTCGCCCGCGCTGATGCCGGAGGGCAGGGACCAGGCGATTTCCGTGGGGCCGCCCGAATCTCCTGAGTTTTGCCAGTAGGTGTGCCAGTGCGGCTCCATACGCAGGCGGACGCCGACCCAGACCGTATCGCCGGGCCGGGCCACCTCCACCGGCAGCACCAAATCCGCGGTCGTGTGGGCCTTGGGTGCCGCCCACGCGGACAGCGTCAGCAGTCCGGTAGCCATCCACGCAATGATAGCACGCATGCTCATATAGATGCCTCAAGTGACGGAACGTTGAAAGAAAAACAGGTTGCCGCTCAGCCCATGTAGTGGGGAACGCCGGCCAAAACCTTACATCCAAAGCGGAGTTTGAATTCCGGCGGCGGCCAAGACTAGACTTGGCACGTGGATGCCACACCATCCAGTTCGTCGCAGTGGTTTACAAGCGGGGACGCGGTGTTTCCGGCCATGCTGGCGGCCATTGACGGTGCGGTGACCTCTGTCTCCCTGGAGACCTACATCTTCGCCGATTGTCAGTTGGGTGAACGTTTTCGGGCGGCACTGGTGGCCGCGGCGCAGCGAGGCGTGCGGGTGCGGGTGCTGGTGGACGCTTTTGGGTCGCTGGAATTGCCCGATTACTTCTGGCACCCGTTGCAGTCGGCGGGCGGCGAAGTGCGCCTGTTCAATCCCATCGCCCTCGGGCGGCTCGGCATCCGCGATCATCGCAAACTCCTGGCCTGCGACGGGCGGGTGGCCTTCATCGGCGGATTCAACGTTGCCCACGAATACGAGGGCGATGGTGTGAGCCGCGGCTGGTGTGATTTGGGTGTGCGCGTGACCGGTGCGCTGGCGGTGCAGCTCGAAGCCTCGTTCGAGCGCTTGTTTCAGCGGGCTGATTTGCGTCACAAACCGTTCGTTCGTCTGCGCAAGACCGTCGAGAAGCGGCGGCTCGTGGGGGGGACGGAGGAATTGTTGTTGAGCGGACCGGGGCGGGGCGCAAGTCCATTGCTTCGTGCATTGCGGCGGGATCTCGTGCGCACCGATGCCGTCCGGATTGTCGTGGCGTATTTCCTGCCGACGTGGCGGCTGCGGCGGGATTTGCAAAAAATCGCCCGCTGCGGCGGGCGCGTGCAGTTGTTGCTGGCCGGCAAGTCGGACGTGCTGCTGTCACGGCTGGCGGCCCGCAGCCTGTATCGCAAAATGCTCCGGGCCGGCGTCGAGATCTACGAGTATGAACCCCAGGTGTTGCACGCCAAACTGTTCATCGTTGGTCCGGCAGTTTATGCCGGCTCGGCAAATCTCGATCCGCGCAGCCTGCATTTGAACTACGAGCTGATGGTCCGGTTTGAGAGTGACTCCGTGTCCGCACGGGCCGGTGAAATTTTTGACACCTTGCTCGCGCGTTCGCGCCGCATTGAACGCGAGACGTGGAGAAAATCGCGCACCTTTCTTGCCCGCTGGCAGGAACGGCTGGCGAATTTTCTCCTCGCGCGGGTGGATCCTTACCTCTCCCTGCGCCAATGGCAGTCGCTGCCGGACTAACTGCGGGTCAGGCAGCGTCTTGGCGGCGCTGCCGCTCCGAGAACCCGCCGTTTTGGCGGGGCGCGGGTGGCGTTTCCGGGGTGCGTAAAGTTTGACGCTCCCGTTCTTTACCCGTAACGTCCGCGGGCTAGTCTCTAGCACGTAAACATGATTGGCACACTGGTTAAGAAGGTCTTCGGTTCAAAGAACGACCGCGAAGTCAAGAAGCTCCGCCCGATGGTGGCCCGCATCAACGCCATTGAGACGGAGCTGCAATCCCTTTCCGACGACGTCTTGCGGCAGAAAACCGCCGCCTGGAAGGAGCGCCTGGCGAAAATCACCGACAACACCGAATTGCAGACGGTGCTCAACGAGATCATGCCCGAGGCCTTCGCGGTTGTGAAAAACGCCTGCCGCCGCATGACGGAACGGAAGGAAAAGGTGCTCGTGCGCGGTCACGAAATGACCTGGGAAATGATTCCGTTCGACGTGCAGCTCATCGGCGGTTATGCGCTGCACAGCGGCCGCATCGCGGAAATGGCCACGGGCGAAGGCAAAACCCTCGTCGCGACCCTGCCGGTTTACCTCAATGCCCTCACCGGCCGCGGCGTGCACGTGGTGACGGTGAATGATTACCTCGCCGCGCGCGACTCCGAATGGATGGGCGCCGTTTACAAATTCCTCGGCCTGACCGTCGGCTGCATTCTGCATGACCAGCCGCCGCACATCCGGCGGGAGCAATACCAGTGCGACATCACCTACGGCACCAATGCCGAGTTCGGCTTTGATTATCTCCGCGACAACGGCATGGCGGCGCGCAAGGAGGACCAGGTCCAGCACGGGCACTATTTCGCCATCGTGGACGAAGTGGACTCCATTCTCATCGATGAAGCGCGCACGCCGCTCATCATCAGCGGGCCGGCGGTGCACAGCTATGACGAGATTTACACCCAGTGGAAGCCGACGGTGGAAAATCTCGTGCGCGTGCAGGACCGGCTCTGTGCCCGGTTCCTGCAGGATGCGGAAAATTTGCTGAAGAAGCTGCGGCCGGAAAGCGGGCCCGAACCGAAAGAGCGGGAAACGCTGGAGCACGAAATCGGCCTGCTGCTTTACCGGGTGAAAATGGGCGAGCCCCGCAGCGAAGGGCTGATGAAGCTGCTCGAAAACCCGGACAATCTGCGCCTGATGAACGTTGCGGAGCTTTCCCTCCACGCGGACCAGAAGAAAACGCAGCTCTATGCCGAGAAGGAGGAGCTGTTCTTCGCCATCGACGAAAAGAGTCACGAGGCGGACCTGACCGAGAAGGGGCGCAACGCCATCAACCCGGGCGATCCGGAGGCGTTCATGCTGCCGGACATCGCGACCGAGATTCACAACATTGACGCCGGGGCCGAGGCGGATCCGCGCAAGCGCATGGAGGCCAAGCAAAAATTGCAGGCCGACTACGAAGCCAAGGCGCAGAAGATTCACGCCATCAGCCAGCTGCTCAAGGCCTACTGCCTTTACCTGCGGGACGTGCAATACGTGGTGCAGGAGAACAAGGTCATCATCGTCGATGAAAACACCGGCCGTTTGATGACTGGCCGCCGTTGGAGTGACGGCCTGCACCAGGCTGTGGAGGCCAAGGAAGGCGTCCAGATCGAGCGCGAGACGCAGACGCTGGCCACGATCACGATTCAAAATTACTTCCGCCTCTACACCAAGCTGGCCGGCATGACCGGCACCGCCGAGACGGAGGCGCAGGAGTTTTACGACATTTACAAACTCGGCGTGCTGGTCATCCCCACGAACCGGCCCTGCATCCGCCGGGACCGCAACGACTCGGTTTACAAGACCCGGCGCGAGAAGTTCGCCGCCGTGTTGAAGGAGATTCAGGAGGTGCACACCCAGGGCCGACCCATTTTGGTGGGCACGATCTCCGTGGAAATCAGCGAGCAGCTTTCCAAGATGCTGCAGCGCGCGGGCATTGTTCACTCCGTCCTCAACGCCAAGTTTCACGAACAGGAAGCCGAAATTGTGGCCCGGGCGGGCCAACGCGGCGCCGTGACCATTGCGACCAACATGGCCGGCCGCGGCACCGACATCAAACTGGGTCCGGGCGTGGCCGAATTGGGCGGCCTGCACGTGCTCGCCACCGAGCGGCACGAATCGCGCCGCATTGACCGCCAGTTGCGTGGCCGTTGTTCGCGCCAGGGCGACCCGGGCAGCTCGCATTTCTTCATTTCGCTCGAGGACGACCTGATGCGCCTGTTTGGCTCGGACAAGATCGTCAAATACATGGAGCGCATGGGCCTCGAGGAGGGGCAGGAACTCGAGCATCCATTGCTGAACCGTTCCATCGAGCAGGCGCAAAAGCGCGTCGAACAGCACAACTTCCAGATCCGCAAGCGCACGCTCGAATACGACGACGTGATGAACAAGCAGCGCGAAGTCATCTACGGCTTCCGCAACGAGATCATCCACGGCGACGACGTGCGTGACCGCCTCATGGACATCATGGAGGAGGTCGTCGTCCAGAAGGCGGCGGAATACACGACCAGCGAGACGGAATTTGAACACTGGAAAATCCGGCCGCTCGCGGACTGGGTGAACCTGAACTTCCCGCTGGGCATGCCGGAAGAGGAGATTCGCAAGGCGGCCGAATCAGGCAAGGAATCCCCGGTTGCCGGTTCGTTGTATGACGGCTTGAGCCCGCAGCAGTTTGCGGTGTGCAATTTCATCACCGAAGCCGTGCGCCGGGCCTACGAACTCAAGGTGAGTTTCGAGCAGCCCGAGGCGCTGCAGAGCGTTGAACGGTTCACCATCCTGACCGCCATCGACCGGCTGTGGCAGGAACATTTGTATGAAATGGACAGCCTGCGTTACAGCATCGGGCTGCGGGCGCACGGCCAGCGCGATCCGTTGATTGAATACAAGGCCGAAGCCTACAAGCTGTTTGACGACCTGATGGTCAACATCAAGACCGAGATTTGTCACAACATCTTCCGCAGCGCGTCCAGTCTGATGGCGTTTGAAAACTTCCTGCGCAACGCTCCGCAGAAGACGCTGCATCAGGACACCAGCGCGTTTGGCGCCGGGGGCGGGGCGCCGCCCGTCAAGGACAAGTCGGCCAGCGATGTGGTGAGCGAAGCGGCCCAGGCATTGGAAAAGGCCAAGCCCGTTCGCACCGGCCCGAAGGTGGGGCGCAACGATCCTTGTCCGTGCGGCAGCGGCAAGAAATACAAGCAGTGCTGCGGTCGCTGAGCGGCGTGTTTGCCGTGCCTCGGCCGGTTTCAAAATCGACCGGCCCGCCGGGCGCATCGGCCGGGTGACGCAAAAACCGGTTCAATTGGCTTGCGTCCTGTCCGGTCCCTTTGTTCCTTTGGGACAAGCACCTCGGAGTTGTTGGCATGGCCAGGCTTATCCCACAAGGTCAAGGAGGACTCACGCAGCCGCTGGAATTACGATTGGGAATCAATCGTCTGGGGCGGGGGCCGCAGAATGATTTTTCCATCGACCACGCCACCGTGTCGGCGCTCCACTGCGAAGTGCTCCTGAGCGGCGATTCGCTCACCGTGCGGGACCTCGACTCCACCAACGGCACCTACATCAACGGGCAACCTGTTCGGACTGCGGCGCTGCAAAACGGACACTACCTCCGCCTCGGCAGTGTCGAACTGTTGGTCGAAGTAATCGACGTCAACGTGGTCATTCCCCAGCCGCGGACACCCGCCCTGCCGCCGGTGTTGAAGACGGCCTCCGGGAAGAACGTGTGCATTCACCACGACTTCCGTCAGGCGGTTTGGAAGTGCACGCGCTGCGCGTGCCTGTTGTGCACGCCGTGCATCCACCGGTTGCGACGGCGGGGCGGCAAGACGCTTTATCTGTGCCCCGATTGCAGCGGCCTTTGTGAGGTGCTGCCGGAATTCGCCAAGAAGCCGAAACGATCCTGGTTCGGCTTTGTGAGCGACAAGCTGCATCTGACCCGGCTGATTACCCGGCGGCTCCGCAAACCGCCTGATTTG
Source organism: Verrucomicrobiia bacterium (assembly GCA_035765895.1). Taxonomy (NCBI): domain Bacteria; kingdom Pseudomonadati; phylum Verrucomicrobiota; class Verrucomicrobiia; species Verrucomicrobiia bacterium. The sequence continues at coordinate 47,800 of DASTWL010000088.1, forward strand.
TAAGCACTTTTTTCGCGGACTTTCCCGGCTCCCGCCAAGCAGTGCTAGACGCTGGTGAGGCTTTCCCTTAGGATTTCCCCATGTCCAAGCCATCCAAGGCTGCGGAAGCGGCCCGGGCCGAGAACATATCTTTTGAAGACGCCATGGAGCGGCTGGAATCCATCGTGGATGCGATGGAGTCCGAGGAGCTTTCCCTGGAACATCTCCTTGCGCGATACGAGGAGGGCATGAAACTGGCCCGGGTGTGTCAGGCCAGAATCGCCGACGCCGAATTGAAGATTCAGAAGTTGGAAAAAACCGCGGAGGGCGCGTTCGCTGTGAGGCCCCTTTCGCTGGACACGACTGCCGAAGAAGCATGAACCGATACCTCGACATGGTCGATAGCCCTGTGCACGTGCAAAAACTGACGCTGCCGCAAATGCAGCAACTCGCGGAGGAAATCCGCCAGGAGTTGATCACCATCCTTTCCCGGAACGGCGGTCACCTCGGGCCCAATCTAGGCGTGGTCGAACTGACCATTGCGCTGCACCATGTCTTTCAAACGCCCAGGGACAAGTTCGTCTGGGACGTGAGCCATCAGGTTTACGTCCACAAACTGCTGACCGGGCGCAAAAACCGGTTCCACACCATCCGGCAAACGGACGGCCTCAACGGCTTTGCCCTGCGCACGGAGAGTGAACACGACTGCTACGGCGCCGGCCACGCGGGCACGGCGTTGTCCGCGGCGCTGGGCATGTGCGCCGCACGGGACCAGCGCCATTCGGATGAAAACGTGGTGTGCATCTTTGGCGACGCGGCGCTGACCAACGGCATTTCCTTCGAGGCGCTGAACAACATCTCCCACACGACCAAGCGCTTCATCGGCATTCTGAATGACAACGAATGGAGCATCGCCAAGAACGTGGGTGCCATCGCCACCTACCTGGGCAAGCTCACCACCAATCCGCGCTACAACAAGCTGGCCCATGATTTTGCCCAGTGGCTGCGCCGCATGCCCAAGGGCGAAGTGGCCTTGAAGCTGGGCCACAAGGCGGAGGAATTCCTCAAGGGCGCCATGACGGGGCTTTCGCTGGAGCAGACGCCCGGCGCTGGAACCGACGGGCGCGGCGGACACGGCAACAGCATTCTCTTCGAGGAAATGGGGCTGCGCTACCTCGGGCCAATCGATGGTCATGACCTGCCATTGCTCATCAGCACGCTGGAATTTGCCAAGACCTGCCGCGAGCCGATCGTCATTCACGTGCTTACCAAGAAGGGGCGCGGATTTGAGGCGGCGCAAAAATTTCCAGAGAAGTTTCACGGCCTCGGACCTTACGACGTGCGCACCGGCGACACGCCGGCCGCCAAGCCGGGTGCCGCGCCCATGTGGCAGGATGTGATGGGGCAGACCCTCGTGAAACTCTGCCGCAAGGACAACACCATCGTCGGCATCACTGCGGCCATGCCCAGCGGCACGGGCCTCAAGCATTTGGAACGCGACCTGCCGGACCGCTATTACGACGTGGGCATTGCCGAGGAACACGCGGTCATCTTTGCCGCCGGCATGGCCACCATGGGTTTCCATCCGGTGTGCGCCATTTATTCCACGTTCCTCCAGCGCGCGTATGACTGCATTCACCACGACGTGTGCCTGCAGGATTTGCCGGTGACGTTTTGCATGGACCGTTCGGGGCTCTCCGCGAATGACGGCCCCACGCACCATGGCTTGTTCGACATCGCCTATCTGCGCTGCCTGCCCAATCTCATCGGCATGGCGCCCAAGGACGAGGATGAACTGCAGGACATGATGTTCACGGCCTCGATTCAGAAGCATCCGGTCGCCATCCGCTATCCGCGTGGCAACGCAGAGGGCGTGGCCATCAAGGATCAACCCGTTCCCATCGAAATCGGCAAGGCCGAGGTCGTTCAGAACTTCGCGAACAACGGCGGGCGGAAGATTGCGTTGTTTGCGCTTGGCAACATGCAACCCGTGGCGCGCCAGGCCAAAGAGCTGTTGACGGCCCAGGGGCATGACGTCGCCCTCATCAATCCACGTTTCTTCAAACCCATCGATGCCGGCGTGCACGAATTCTTCGGCCGCGCCGCCGACGTGGTGGCGACGTTGGAAGACCACGTCCTCATGGGCGGCTACGGTTCCGCCGTGCTTGAACTGTTCGCGGACCGGCACATCGCGACACCCGTTTACCGGCTCGGCTGGCCCGACCAGTTCATCGAGCACGCCACCTCCGTGGATTACCTGCGCAACAAGCATGGTTTGACGGCCGAAAATCTCGTGGCCCGGGTCACGGAGCTGTTGGGCAAGGAAGCCGCCGGCACCAAGCTGGTTGCCTTGGCGCAGTAGGATTTCAGCGCCCACGCGAGCTGAGCGAGCGACACCTGGTCGCTCGCTCAATGCAACTCCAACGCCTTTCCCGTCGCCGCATCCACGGGACGGGTCTGGAGATATTGCGGAACCAACTGCTCTACGCTGGTCGGCGGGTGCCCCTCGGCTTGTTCGTAAGCCCGGGCCGCGCACCGGATGGCGGCCTTTCGGAGGTTGGTCACGGCCAGGGACAGTTTTTGCTCCGCCGTTGCCCGCACCTTGCGATTGAGCCAGGGCGAAGCCAGCCGCAGGAACAGGTTGCCCGTTCCAAATCGTCCGCGCCGCATCCAATCAGTTTCCCGGCGCAAAACCGCCGCCGGCGGCTCCCCATTGTTTGCCAAATCTTCCAGCTCCATTGCCGTTTGCTGCGCGGCGGCCGCATCCAGTCCTGGCAACGCGTCGTCGAGCGCGGACAGGCCCGCCGCCTGCACCGCGGCGCCCACCAGCCCGTCGATGATGACGCCTCCCCGCGCCAATTCCTGTCCGTAGCGAAGGCACGCGAGGGCGGTGACAACGGCGTCGTTGGTTCGTCCTTGCAGCAACGCCAGCAGGCTCGCCGCACCGAACGCCTGCGCTATCCGTTTCGAGCCGGCCAATTCGGCCATGTGATTGTTCGTCGTCGCTGTGAGCGAGTAGGGGACGACCCGGCATTCCTGGTTCAAGCCGCGATATACCAAATCCAGAGCCGCTTGATTGGTCGCCACCATGGCCTGGAGTTCGGTTTTAGAAACACTCTTCCAGTTCGCCGAGTCCGCCGGGATCAACGCGCCGGCGTTGATGAATTCGACGTAACCGTTCGGGCTGGGCAGCGGCGCCTCGGGTTTGGGGCGCGTGAGCAGCACGGTGAGGCCGAGGACGGCCGCGAGCGTGAATGCGACAACGCCGATTTTACGGCCGGTTGATTTCATGGGTTGCGTTTGTCACGGCGGAACCAGTAGGCGATGAACGATCCCAGGCCGCTGAACTTGAAACCCGGATCCACGTAGTGCTCGATGACGTAAAAGGCGAAATAGTAGGCCCGGCAGAAACACCAGATGGCCAGCGCCAGCAGCAATGCGGTTTTGCCGGTCGGTTGCTCCTGCCACACCAAGACCGCGGCCGTCACGCCCAGCAGCAGGAACAACACGCCCTTAAGCTTGATCCAGTTCGGGTGGGTGAGGTCTTTCATGACGGCGCGTCAGGTTTTCAACCAGGCATTCGTGATGATGCGGGCGGCGCGCTGGGCGGCACCCGGCCTTCCAAGGCTGGCGACAATCTCCCGTAAGCGGTCTTGAATAACCGCGCGGCGGGCCGGGTCCGCGAGCAAATCCAGGGCGGTCCGGGCGAGGTTCTCAGGCGTTGCGTCCTGCTGCACAAACTCGGGGAATATCGCTTCGTCCGCCAGAATGTTCGGCATGGTCAGCCACTTTACCTTGATCAGGCGTTTGGCGATGAGGTAGGTCGGCCACGACGTCTTGTAAAACGTGACCGCCGGCACGCCGAACATGGCGCATTCCATCAACACGGTGCCGGTCTTGGAGATGGCAAGGTCGGCGGTGCGCAACGCTTCGGCGATGCCGCCGACCTGCACGCGGCACGCCGGGCCGAGCGCGGCCAGCGCGGCGCGCACTTCGGCCGCCATCGTTTCATTGGGCGCAATGGCGACGAATTCGGCCGGCCTGGCCTGGATCATGCGCCGCGCGGTTTCCGCCACCAACGGCAGGTGCCGCCGCACTTCATCCGCGCGGCTGCCCGGCAGCAGCACGATGTGTGGCGCTGCGGCAGCAGCAGCCGTTGCGTTCGGTGCGGCCGGGTTCGTATTGCTGAAGCGGCCCACCATGGGGTGGCCGACAAACGCCACATGCAACCGGGGCACGCGCGCGGCATACCAGGCCTTCTCGAAGGGGAAAATGCTCAACACCAGATCGTAGTCCTGCGCCATTTGCTGCGCCCGGCCTTCGCGCGAGGCCCAGACCTGCGGCGAGACGTATTGCACGATTTTGGGATTCCAATTGTTGAACAGTCCACGTTCTGACCGGACGCGTTCGCGGACGGCGTGGGCGAAGCGGCGGTTGAAGCCGGAAAAATCCACGCAGATGATGATGTCGGGCCGGCGACGGATCGCGAGCTGCAGCAGCTCGCGCATCAGCTGGCGGAACTTGAAATAACCCTTGAGCGCTTCCGACAAACCGGTCACGGCGTGGGGCGTCATGTCGAACGCCAGTTCGACGCCAGCGGCGGCCATTTTGGGTCCGCCGGCCCCAAAGAAATGGGGCGTCAACGCGGTGCGCAGCGGTTGCACGTCGGCGCCGCTCTGGGCGCGCGCCTGCACCAGCCGTTCGCGCAGCGCGCCGACAAGTTCGGCCGCCAGCGTATCGCCGCTGGCTTCACCCGCTATGAGCATGATGGATGGCGGTCTCATCGGCTTTGCTGCACCTGTCGGGTGATTTCAAATGCCAGATCCAGCGCCAGCTTCGCCGAGGCGCCACTGACCAGCGGTGTTTGCTTCTCGCGCACGCACGCGACGAAGTGCTGCAATTCCAGCTTCAGCGGCTCGTCCTTTGCGATGGGCACGGGCTCGCGCACAATGCGTTTGCCGGCAAACTCGCTGACGATGGTGGAGTCCTTCGCCGCGAGCAGCTTTTTCAGCAGCGAGCTTTCGGTTTCGCCTTCGCGGGCAACGCGGTAAATGAAGCCTTCCTGAGCGCGGTAATCGAGCGAGATGTAGCTGGGCGACGCGCCGCCGCTGAACACGCGAATCTTGCGCATCCGCTCGGGGCTGACGCGACTGACCGTGAGGTTGGCCACACAGCCGTTGGCAAAGCGCAGCCGTGCGTTCGCGATGTCCTCCGAAGCACTCAGCACCGGGATGCCCACGGCGTCCACGCTCGTTACCGGTGCCTGCACGAATGCCAGCACCACGTCGAGATCGTGAATCATCAAATCAAGCACCACGCCGACATCGGTGGAACGCGCCGGATAAGGCGACAGCCGGTGGGTTTCGATGAAGCGCGGTTCGGTGGCCACGGTTTGGAGATACTGGAACACCGGGTTGAAGCGCTCCACGTGGCCGACCTGGAGCACGAGATTGTTCGCGCGCGCCAGTTCAACCAGCTCGCCTGCCTGCGCGGTGTCGTCGGTCATCGGTTTTTCGACCAGCACGTGCCTGCCCGCGCTCAACAATTGTCTGGCGAGTTCAAAGTGTGTGACGGTCGGCGTCACGATGTTCAGCGCATCGCAGGCCGCCGCCGCTTCGGCGACGGAGGTGAAGGCGCGGACGCGATGTTGCTCGGCGAATTTGCGTGCCGTCTCGGCGGCCACATCATAAACGCCGACGAATTCGACCTGTCCGGCCGCCGCGAGTTCCGCGTAAAGGCGCACGTGCTGCTTGCCGAGCGAACCCGTGCCCAGCACGGCCACGCGAATCTTGCCGGCGGGGGGAGCCTTGCCCGTAGTCATGCACCGAGTGTGCATGGCGCGCCGGTGGCTGGCAACAGTGTGAACTTTCAACTTTCATCACGCGCGCGCCCGCTCTTAGACTGCGCGCGTGCCAGTTCTGGGTTACATCCTGCTTGGTTTGTGTGCGTATCTGCTGGGCTCGATTCCCACGGGCTACCTCGTGGCGTGCGCCCGGGGCATTGACATTCGCACCGTGGGGAGCGGCAACATCGGCGCGACGAATGCCTTTCGCGTGCTCGGCAAGCCGGCGGGAATCTTCGTGCTCGTCGCCGACGGCCTGAAAGGTTACGCGGCCTGCACCTGGATGGCCGATCCGTTGTTGCACGTGTTCGGCGTGCCGCCGGAGCACGCCATCACGGAGCGGGTCGTGGCGGGCATCATTGCGGTGCTCGGCCACAACTTCACCTGCTGGCTGCGCTTCAAGGGCGGCAAGGGCATCGCCACCACGGCCGGTGTTTATTTCGCGGTCGCGCCGCTGGCGGCCGGCATCGCTCTCGCCGCGTGGACGATTTTCTTCGTTGCGACCCGATACGTCTCCGTCGCGTCGCTTGTGGCGGCGGTGGCGCTGCCGACGGCTGTGTGGGTCACGCAATCCAGCATTCCGCTGGGCGTCGTGACCACCGCCGTGGGCGGGCTCGCCATCTGGAAGCATCGCGGCAACATCGCACGGCTCAAGGCGGGCACCGAAAACCGGATCGTCTTCGGCCGGAAACGGGCGGAAGGAGGGAAGGCATGAGAATCACTGTTCTGGGAGCGGGCGCGTGGGGCGCGGCACTCGCCAAGGTGCTGCATGAAAACGGCAACGCCGTGACGTTGTGGGACATCAACCCCGACCTGCTCGCGGAATTGCGCCAGGGCCGCAGCGAACGCCTGCTGCCCGGCGTGCCATTGCCGACGGACTGGAAGGTGGAAGCGGATTTTGAAAAGGCGGTTGGCGGGCGCGAATGCCTGATCATGGCCATTCCGTCGCAGGCGTTCCGTCAAGTTGCGGCACGGCTCGCCGGCCATCCGGCGATTTTGGTCAGTGTCACCAAGGGCATCGAATATGAAACCGGCGAAACCATGAGCCGCATTTTGCGGGAACATGCACCAGCCAATCGCGTGGCGGCGCTGTCTGGACCGAGCTTTGCCCGGGAAGTTGCGCTCGGCATTCCCACCGCCGTGGTGTGCGCCTGCGAAAGCGACGGCACGGCGCGCACGGTGCAGGGACTTTTTCACCGGCCGGAGTTTCGCATCTACCGCAGCACGGACATTCTCGGCGTCGAATACGGCGGCGCGTTGAAGAACGTCATCGCCATCGCCGCCGGCGTGAGCGACGGCCTTGGCTATGGCGACAACACGAAGGCCGGGCTGGTCACGCGCTCGCTTTCCGAAATGCGCCGGCTCGGCGTGGCCTGTGGCGCGCAGCCGGACACGTTTGCCGGCCTGAGCGGCTTGGGCGATTTGATGCTGACCTGTTTCTCGCGGCAAAGCCGCAATCGCGACCTGGGCGACCGGTTGGGCCGGGGTGAAACGATGGAGGCGATTCAGGCGTCGCACCCGAAACTGGCCGAAGGTCATCCGACGGCGCGTTCGGCGTATCGCCTCGCGCAGGAAAAGGACGTGCCCACGCCGATCATCGATGAAGTCTATCGCGTGCTCTACGAGGGCAAGGATGCGAAGCTGGCGGTGCGGGAATTGATTTCCCGTGCGTTCAAGGCGGAAGACTAATTCTGATCAACTGGCCGCCAGGACGGCCTTGATTTCCCGCAACAACTCGGCGTGTGACTCCACGGCTTTGAACTTCGGAAACTCGCGCTTCACATTTTCCGGCGCATGGATGAGAAAGCCCACATGCGCTTCGCTCAGCATCGCGGTGTCGTTGTAGGAATCGCCGGCCGAGATGACGCGGTAATTCAACAGCTTCAGCGCGGCCACAGCGCGCTGCTTCTGCTCGGGAATGCGCAGTTGATAGCCGGTGACGCGGTCGTTCTCGACGATCAGCCGGTGGCAGAACAGCGTGGGCCAGTTGAGCTGGCGCATCAGCGGCTGCGCAAATTGCTCGAATGTGTCCGAGAGAATGATGACCTGCACGAGCGTGCGCAGTTCGTTCAGGAACTCCAGTGCGCCGGGCAGGGGCTGCAGCGAGCCGATGACGGCCTGAATCTGCGACAGCGTGATGCCGTGCCGGCCGAGAATGTCGAGCCGGTAGCGCATGAGCCGGTCGTAATCCGGTTCGTCGCGCGTCGTGCGGCGAAGTTCGGCAATGCCCGTTCTCTCCGCGACGGCAATCCAGATTTCCGGCGTCAGAACGCCTTCCATGTCCAAGGTCACAATGGCCTGCTGCATCGGGCGCGGAGGATTCCAATTTGGACCCGGGCTGTCGAGCCTGTGTTGGCTTTACTCGACCGTCGGTGCGTGTCACAACTGCGCGGATAAAACCATGAAATCATTCAGCCGTTTCCTGCTTCTTGGCAGCGTGAGCTTTGGACTCGCTGCTTGTGCGACCGCGCCGCGGATGGCGGACCGCGCCGTGCCCGCGTTTCCCGGCGCAGAAGGCTTCGGCGCGCTGACCACCGGCGGCCGCGGCGGCAAGGTGTATCGCGTGACGAATTTGCAGGATGCCGGTCCGGGCTCGTTCCGTGACGCCGTCAGCAAACCACATCGCACGGTCGTCTTCGACGTGGGGGGCGTCATTCGCCTTCAGTCCAATGTGGCGGTCGCCAGCGATGTCACGCTGGCCGGCCAGTCCGCGCCGGGCGAGGGCATCGCCCTTTACGGGCGCTCCGTGTCGTTCAGCGGTGCGAGCAACGTGGTGGTTCGCTACCTGCGCTTTCGTGAGGGCATCGGCGGTGACCGGGGGAAGTGTGCGGTGAACATCGCCGGCGGCAGCCAGCTCATTTTTGACCATTGCTCGATTCAATGGGGCCGCTGGGATTGTCTCGGGGTGACGCGCGGCAGCCACGACATCACCTTCCAGCACTGCCTGATTGGCGAAGGGCTCGACCCGCAGCGCTTTGGCGCGCTCGTGGATTCCGTCACCAACGTGACGTTCAGCCACAACCTCTGGATCAACAACCACAGCCGCAATCCCAAGGCGAAGGGGCGCATCCAATATCTCAACAACGTGGTTTACAACTGGGGCGTCACCGGTCTGGTGGGCGGTCACTCGGCGGCGCCGCATCAACTTGACGTGGTGGGCAATTATTTCATCAAGGGGCCGTCCTCGAATGACCGTTTCGTCGGCCAGTTTGCCGCGACGGACCACGTGTTTCAGGAGGGCAACGTGGCCGACCTGGATTGCGACGGCACATTGAACGGCCGGGCGGTGGTGGCGGCGGACTTCGGCGCCGGCGAGCACCAGCCGACCTTTGTTCCGCGGTCTTCCATGCAACCGCCAGTTCCGGTGACCCTGCAACCCGCGGCGGCGGCTTGTTCGAATGTGCTGGCCACGGCCGGCGCGTCGCTGCGGCGCGACGCGGTGGACCGGCGCTTGATTGATGAAGTGGCTTCGCTCGGGGCGCGCGGAAAAATCATTCGCAGCGAGATGGAAGTCGGCGGCCTCGGCGAACTCGCGGGCGGTGCCGCTCCGCTGAGCACGGCGGCTGACGGAATTCCCGACGCGTGGAAGGTGGCTCATGGACTTGATCCCCGGGCGGCGAGCGTTGCCAACGGCGATTTCAACGGCGACGGTTACCCGAATGTGGAGAAGTATTTAAACTCGCTGGTGGAGCAGAATGGCAGCCGTTAGCGGCGTCCCGGGAGGCTGCCGACGGCGAACAGCGCGCCGGCGGCCATGACGGTGGCCGGGGCCCATTCGTTGTGCCGCAGCAACACGCCGGCAAAACGCAGCGAGAGCGCACACCAGACCCACAGTGGCATTGAGTTGGCCGGACGTGTTTGAGGAAACTTGTCGATGAGCAGCGGTGTCATCAGTGTTTGAATGAGGAGGCTGATGATGCTCCAGCCGGCCAGCAAAAAAATCCATGCGCCGGGGGAATGGCCATCCGTCGCGCCAGTAGTGGCGAAACCAAAGCCAAACAACGTCGTGAGCAGCGTGGCCAGGGCAATGACCCGGTAGCCATGGTGTGAATGCGCGCGGTGCGAATGCAGCAGGGCGCGCGCGGCGTCGCGTGCGTTGAGGGCGGCGACGGTCCAGATGATGGGAACCACGGCCGGGACGAGCCCCAACAGTTTTGGCGGGGGAACGGCCGGCCACGCACCGTTTCCAAACGGCAGGCCGATGACGCTATTTACGGCGTGGCTCAGACCGCCGAGGACGGCCGCAACGATGCCGGCGGACATGATTTGGACGAGCGGCAGTTTAATGGCCAGGCTGGCGCAGGTTGCCATCAACGCTGCAGCCCAGAACGAGCCGGTTATCCAGTCGGCCGCCGCTCCGCCGGGCGCAAGCACCTCGGCAGCCGTCAAACCAGCCATCACGATCCACGCCCCCCACGCGACCGCTCGCCAAGGGGCGGTTGGTTGGTGGGGGGACCATTCTGGAGCATTGGAGCCGGCGAGCACGGGCGGGAGCGTAACAGTGGGCGGTCGCCATCGCAGTGCGAAAATTGGCACACTGGCTGGAAACGAGACACGCAACGGACGCGAACCGTCAGTTGCGGGCGGTTTCCGACCTTGTCGAGTGGCGTTGAAGCTGCTTTGCTCAAGCGCGATTCGATTCATGAAACTTGAAGCAGCCATCCGCGAAATAAAGACGTGCGCCGACCAGATGAATGCCCGCTACGGGCGCATGGTGTTTGACGAGTGGGCGATTGTGTCACTGGCGGACGGCAAGGCGAAGCTCGTCCATTACCTCGGACCGCGCCTGGCGGGCTTCCAGCGGAATTTTGCCGCTGATGCCGCCGGCCTGCGGGAGGGTTTTTCCGCCCAGAACTACGCGGTCGGAGACTTTGAGTTTTCCCGGCACGGCGTCGGCACCAGTTTTGAGTCCTTCATGGTCATAGGCCCGGGGCTCTATTTGATCTGCAACAACACCGCACTGTCCATGGACATGATCGCGAAGGAATCGACGTGGCTGGCCGCGCAGGTGCCATTCGCTGAACTCGGTGACAAATTCAGGGCCGATCCGCTGGCGGTTTGACATTCCTCCCGACGCCCGACCCGCGGCGTCGGCTCACGGGAAAATCACATGGTCAGGGTGCGCGGATCGATTTTGCGCACTTCCCATTTCTGCGCCTCGCGATTCTGCCAGGGGGCAATGACGATCTGCGGCGACCCGCCCCGCGCCCCCGGAACGGCCGTCAAGGTTTCGCCGGACTTGGCGGCGGCAATCTTGTAACTCCCGTCCGGCAGCTTGGTGAAAATCCACGCGGGCTGCTCCGCGGCATTTTGCGGCAGGGCGGTTTGTTTTACGGGCGGGTTGGTTCCTTCCGATGCCGGCGCCGGTGCGATGGTTTTGGACGTGAAATGATTCTGCAGACAAAAGGTCGCGTCACCGGCGGACAGCAATTTCCAGGTCATGCATTTCCAAGGTTGCGCGGGATAAAGCACGATGGGCGTTCCATCGGCCCGGTTGGCGTCTTCCGGCCGCAATAAGTCGCCGAATTGTTTGTTGCGAATCTGCACGGAGTCCGATGGCCTCAGTTCCGCGCCGGCCATGTCGGCGGTGCGCGCCGCAATGTCCGATGCCTGCGTGAGTGAGGTGCCGCAGAGCAGGCTGATCATTAGCCCCAGCTTGGTGAGCGTGTTCATTTTTGTTTGCAGATTAACTCATAACGCGGACGCTGCGTCTTGTCACATGAATCGGCTACACCGGTGTGGCGGCTGTCACCCAAGCATGCGACAGGACGCAGCGGGGTGGGTTGGCTAGCGTGGCAAGGTAATCGCAAGCATCGTTTGCAGCAGGACGGAAAACGTCATGTGAGGGTGGTTTTCCCCGAGACGCAGCGGGATGCGACGTGTTCATTGAACTCTGTGCTTCTGAATTTGGTTGGTTGGTTGGTTGGTGGTGGGCAGGAATCACACTGGGGAGCGTGATTCCTGCCCTTTTTTATTGTCCGTGACGACGGAACGGCGCGTAAATGATGCGATAAACTTGGGTGCTGACTGCGGCACCGCCAGCTATGCGACAACGGTTGAAAACCCACTTTGTGATTCTATGCCTGGCCGGCATGATTGCGGGGCGTTGCGCCTTGGCGCAGGGATCGGTTGCGCCGGTGGTGCCCATGCTCGCGCAGCCCTTCGCGCTTACGAATGTGATGCTGTTGGACGGCCCCGTTCGCGAGGCGATGCTGCGGGACAAGGCCTATCTGCTGAGCCTCGATCCGAACCGGTTCCTTTACAATTTCCGGGTCAACTACGGCCTCGCGACTTCGGCGACACCCTACGGCGGCTGGGACAGTCCCGGCAGCGAACAGCGGGGGTGCGTGGTGGGGCATTATCTGACGGCCTGTTCGCAGATGTATGCCAGCACGGGCGACCCGCAGCTCAAGGCCCGGGTGGATTTCATCGTCGCGCAGTGGGCGCAGTGCCAGGCGCTCGCCACCAACGCAGGCTTTCACGCCGGCTATTTGTCCGGCTTTCCCGAATCGCACATTGATCGCGTGGTGAATCTGCAGCCCGTGTGGGCGCCCTGGTATGCGATTCATAAAATCATGGCTGGCCTCCTCGATGCCTACCAGTGGTGTCACAACGCCCAGGCGCTCACCGTGCTGAAGAACGAGGCGGGCTGGGTGCAATACCGCATCGACCAGCTCACCACCAATCAGGTGCAGGCGATGCTGGACAATGAGTTTGGCGGCATGGGTGAAGTGCTGGCCAACCTTTACGCCGTCACCGGCAACCCGGACCATCTGCGGCTGGCCCGGGCCTTTGATCATGCGCGCCTGTTCGATCCGCTCGCGGCGGACATCGATCCGCTGGACGGCTATCATGCCAACACGCAAATCCCGAAAATGATCGCCGCGGCGCGCGAATACGAGTTGACGGGCGACAGCCGTTACCATGAAATCGCCACCTTCTTCTGGCAGCGCGTGGCGCAGCATCGCTCGTTCGTAATCGGCGGGCACGGGGACCACGAGTTCTTCTTTCCGATTGCGGATTTTCCGCGGCATCTCAGCGCGGAAACGTGCGAAACCTGCAACACCTACAACATGCTCAAGCTGACGCGGCATCTGTTTGCCTGGCAGCCGGACGCGGTCACGATGGATTTCTACGAGCGGGCCTTGTTCAACCACATCCTGGCGTCGCAGGAGCCGGAGCAGGGTATGTTCACGTATCTCGTTTCACTCAAGCCCGGACACTTCAAGACCTATTCGACGCCGGAAAACTCCTTCTGGTGTTGCGTGGGCACGGGCATGGAAAATCACTCCAAATATGGCGACACCATTTTCTTTCACGGCACCAACTCGCTTTACGTGAACTTGTTCATCGCCGCGCAACTGAGCTGGCCCGAGCAGGGGGTGACGCTCCGGCAGGACACGAGCTTTCCGGAGAGCAGTCTGACGCGTCTCACGTGGCAATGCGCAGGCCCGGTGGCGCTGGACCTCAAGATCCGGCAACCCGCGTGGGCGACGACGGGGCTGCGCGTGACCGTCAACGGCGCGGCGCAAAATCTGCCAAACGGTCCCGGCACCTACGCCACGCTTTCACGCGTCTGGCAAAACGGAGACGTCGTGGACATCGAGCTGCCGATGACCCTGCACACCGAGCCGTTGCCGCAGGACACGAACACGGTGGCATTCCTGTATGGCCCCATTGTGCTGGCGGGCGAACTCGGCACGGCGGGCATGCCGGGGAGCGATTTTGCAGGCGGTCAGCTTGATTACGTGGGCGTGGCTGATCCGCTGGTGCCGGTGCTGGTGGGTGACGATGCCACGTTGCTGAATCACATCACGCCTGCGGCCGGCGAGCCGCTTGCATTTCAAACGCACGGGCTCGGGCAGCCGCAGGATGTGACGTTGATTCCCTTCTATCGGCTGCATCATCAGCGTTATTCGGTTTACTGGCAGCGCTACCTGCCGGCCGCGTGGACGCAGCAGGCCGCGCAGATTGCCGCGGATGAGGCGCGCCTCGTGGACCAGGTGGCCATCGGCAATGCTGCTTCCGAAACCGCCCACGATCTGCAAAGCCAGAACAGCAACACGGGAAACGCCTTTGGCCTCAACTGGCGCGATGCCAACAACGGCGGCTGGTTCAGCTACCGGTTGGCCGTGCGGCCGAACGAAGCCGTGCAGCTGGTGGTGAAGTATTGGGGCAGCGACACCGGCGGGCGGGTGTTCGACATCCTGGTGGACGGGCAGAACCTCGCCACGCAGACGCTCGACAACAATCAGCCCGGCCAGCTCTTTGACGTTGCCTATTCCGTGCCGCCCGAATGGACGTCGGGCAAGACGAACGTGACCGTCCAATTCCAGGCCCACAGCGGTTTGATGGCGGGCGGCATATTCGGGTTGCGGTTGCAAACCACCTTTGATCCGGGAGCGTTGATGACGTTGAGCCTGAACGTGACGCCGCATCCGGCGCCCGATGTGCGCCAGAGCGCGCAGGCGCTGGCGACGTATCAAAACCTCGCCGATCATCCGGTGCCGGGCAGTCCGTGGCTCGTCTTCACGTCCAGTGACACAAACGTTTTCACGGTCAGCACCAATGGCGTCATTCAACCGGTGCGCGGCGGCACGGCAACCTTGACGGCCAAATATCTCGGCCTGACGGCGTCCCGGCCCGTGACGGTGACCAACCGTCCGCCGCCCGCGCCGCGCCATCGTTACTCCTTCAACGCGGCGAATGTCGTAAACGGCACGAACGTGGTGGATGCCTGGCATCCGGACGAGGCGATGTGGCGGGCCGTGTTGCGTGGTCAGGCGGTCATCAGCGACGGACAGCTCGTGTTGAACGGCGCGACCGGCACATTCGTGGAATTGCCGTCGGGGTTGTTCAATGGTTACGACGCCGTCACCGTGGAGGCGTGGGCCGCCTTCGACAATTCGCCCGTGTGGTCCTATCTCTTCGCGTTTGGCGACACGCTCGGCTCGGGGCAGGGGGCCGGCGGTTTCTGGTTCACGCCGCATTCCGGCTTTGGTGACCACCGGCTGATTCTCTCCGATGTTCCCGGCGATGAATGGCTGGTTACGCGGTCCGGTGTCCTCGACAACCAAGGGTTGAAACACATCGTGGCGGTGATTGATCCCGATTACGGCTACGAGGCGCTGTATCTCGACGGCGTTCTGGTGAACGAACGCAACGACGTGCCGTTCGGCATGAACGCCCTGACGAATGCGCACAGTTATCTGGGCAAATCGACGTTCGCGTGGGATCCGTTCATGGTTGGCCGCATTCGCGAAGTGCGCCTCTATCAGGGACGCTGGTCGGCGGCGGACGTGTCGGCCTCGTTTGCGGCGGGCCCCGCGCGCGTGCCGGTGCAATTGCACACCGCAGCAGACGCGGCGAGCCAACGCTGTGTGTTGTCCTGGGTGCCGGCGGACACCAACGTGTCGTTGCAGTGGGCCACCAATCTGGGGCCGACCACGGCGTGGGTCGATTTGGCGCTGACGCCGGTGGTGAGCAACGAACAATGCGTGGTGACGTTGCCGCTGACGAATGCCGCGATGTTTTTCCGGCTGAAACTGTAAACAGAGGAGATGTTGGTGGGCGCCGGTGTGCCCCGTGATTTTTCCTGTTTGTCACCCAATCATGCGACGTGTGAGGGTGGAATGCATCGCCTAGTCTGCGACTTACCTTGTTTTACACCCCGGTTCAGTTTGCGCGCTTCTCGGCGTTGCTTTGTCAACGGCGGTCGCGGCTGTCGTCTGGCAGCGTCTCCCAAACGATGTGCACACCCCGGCATCCGGCGTGAACGGATCACCGATGTATTTCAAGGACCCTGCAAACCCCCATAACAAAAGAACCATGAACCCAACCCCTCATCGATCGGAAATAAGAACCTTGCTTGGTGTTGCTGCCTGCGCTGCGCTGGCGGTCGGCCCCGGTTTGACGACCCGCGCGGCGGATCGCTTCTGGAACGCTGGCACGGCCAGTTACACCAACGCCGCCAACTGGACGGGCGGTGTGGTCCCAGGCTCGCTGGACAACGCCATCAACGACAACGGCACCAACAATGTCGTGCAGATCAACGCCGGTGATCCCGACTGGACGGTCAGTCAGATTCGCGGCGGCAACAGCCTCGGCAACGGGGCGTTCGCGCAGAATGGCGCCACGGTGAGGACGCTGGGAACCAACTACAACGGCCCGGTCATTTCCGAGTTTTTTACGCCCTTCCGCCTGGGCGTGGTCGCGGCGGACACGGGTGTTTACACCTTGAATGATGGCACGCTCAACTACGGCACCGGCCCGCTGCACGTCGGCGAAGTCGGCACCGGCATTCTGAACATCAATGGCGGCACGCTTACGGGCAGCGGCGTGTTCACTGTAAATTCGGGGGGCATCGCCGTTCCCAATCCAGCCGTGCTCACCGCGACGGCGGGACATGGTCCGTATCTGGGTGACTATACTTATTTCGAGCAGGGTTACTCGACCACCGCGCCGACCAAGGGCCTGCCTCCCGCGGGCACAACGATCGTCAGCGTGACGCAGTCGGACCATTCCTACACCTTTGCGCCAAGTTACACGGCCAACAATGCGGTGATCCTGGATGCCGCGGTGCCCACCGCCACCATCACCTTGTCAACGCCGACGGCGCTTGCGGGACTCTCGTTCATGGGCAGCGCCGGCAACGGGCCCGTGACCAACAACTACACGGTGCATTACGCTTCGGGCGCGAACGACACGGGCGTTCTGATCGTTCCGGACTGGTTCGGTTCCGGCCAGGAAGTCTTGAACGTCGAGGCCCGCGTGGACGGGCGTGGGCTCAATTTTCAATATCCCGGCACGGCCGGTGGCAATCCGGTGGGCAATGCGCCTTACCTGCTGGCAGCGGACATTTACCTGGTCAACACCGACAAGGTGGTGAGCATTGATCTGAGCTACGTGGGCGGCAACGGCAACTCGTTCGCCACGGCCACCATCATGGGCGTCAGCGGCCTGGCCGTGGGCGGCTCAACATTCGATCCCCTGGCCATCAGCGGCTACAACGCCGACGTGGTGATTGAAGCGGGTGCGCCCAGCCCCGTGGTGGCCAGCACGGTGCTGGACGTGGTGAACCAGACCGGCGGCACCAACACCGTCGGCCAGTTGTGGGTGGCGCAGGGCAAAAACGCCCACGCCGTTTACAATCTGCATGGCGGGGCGGTCAATTCGACCGATTGGGAAGTCATCGGCCGCTCGGGAGGTTACGGCATCATGAACATCGACGGCGGCGTTCTCACCCACACCAGTGGCGGCCAGCCGGCCTTCATCATCGGCAGCGGCGCCGGTGACAACAGTGTTTCAAACTCTGTTGGAATTTTGAATCAGAGCGGCGGCACCATCAACTGCAACAGCGAATACTGGCTGGGTGAAAACACCCTCACGGTGGCCACGAACAACATCAGCAGCAACGCGGTGGTGAACATCAACAGCTGGTTGTCCATTGGTCGCGGCGGCGTGGGCGTCATCAACATGACCGGCGGCGCGCTCAACAAGAATGGCAACGGGGCCTTCATCGTTGGTGACGGCGGCAACGGCATCTTCAACCAGAGCGGTGGCACGAACATCACCGACGGCGAACTGTGGGTGGGCAACAGCGGCAGCGGCCACTTCGGCACCGTCAACATCAGCGGCGGTTTGCTCGTCGCGAACAACTGGTTCCAGGTCGGCCGCGGAGCGGCGACGGCGACGCTCAACTTCTCCGGCGGCACAATCCACAAGACCACCGGCGTGGGCGGCAATTTCATCATCGGTGACAACAACAACGGCACGGTCATTCAGACGGGCGGCACGTTCATCGATGACGCGGACTACTGGATCGGCAACAACGGCACCGGCCTGCTGGATTTGAACAACGGCACGGTGACCGTGGGAGGCACGGTCTATGTCGGTCTGGGTTCCGGCAACGGCACGATGAACTTGAACGGCGGCACGTTCACCGCAGGCGAAATTGCCGGTGGCGGCGCGAGCAGCACCGTGAACTTCAACGGTGGCACGCTGGCGGCCCATGGCGACAATGCGAACTTCATGCACGACGTGACCTCGGCGAACCTGCGCACGAACGGAATGATAATCGACTCGCAAGGCTTCAATGTGACCCTGTCCCAGGCCCTGGCCGATTACGGCGAAGGGGGCGGCGTCACCAAATTGGGCAGCGGCACGGTTAACTTCACGGGTTACAATTACTACACCGGTCCGACGGTTGTGAGCGCCGGCAAGCTGAACGTCGCCGCCAATTCCGGTGGCGGCAGCTTCACGGTGGCCGACGGGGCAACGCTCGGAGTGGTCACGCCTTACCTCAATGCGCAACTGACGGCGACCAGTCTCACCTTGGGCACGGCGGGTGCCTCTTCCCTGGATCTGGACATGGGACTCTTCGGGAACAACTCCTCCGCGCTGGTCGGGGTGAGCGGAACCTTGACCGTCAACGGCACCGTCACCGTGAACGTGCCAAATGGCGCCTTCAGCGTCGGGACGATTCCGTTGATCAGCTACGCGAGCAAGGCGGGTTCCGGCACGCTGGCCACCGGCGTGCTGCCTCCGGGTGTCTCCGGCTATGTCACCAATGACGTTCTGAACAACACCGTTGAACTGGTGGTCACCGCGGCGGCGGCTCCTCGTTGGGACGGCACGGTGAATGGCGACTGGGATTTCGCGACGGCCAACTGGGTTGATATCGTGACCGCCAACCCGGCGGTATATCAGGATGGTAATCCAGTCGTCTTCAACGACTCGGCCTTGGGCACGACCTCCATTAACGTGGCGACCAATGTCAATCCCAGCAGCATGGTGTTTACCAATGACGCCCTGAACTACACGCTCACGGGCCACAAGATTGGCGGCAGCACCGGCTTGCTGAAGCAGGGGACGGGCACGGTGATCATCGGCAACACGAACGATTTCACCGGCCCGGTCACGATTCAGGGCGGCACGTTGGTCGTGTCCAATCTGGCTAACGGCGGTTCACCCAGCGCGCTGGGTGCCTCGTCGTCGGCTTCCGCCAATCTGGTGCTGGCCAACGGCACATTGAGTTATGTCGGACCGGCGACGGCCATCAACCGTGGTTACCGGGTGCAGAGCACCAACAGCACGATCGATGTGCAGAACAACCTGGCCTTGAGCGGTCTCGTGACGGCGACGCCCGGCAGCGGTTCCGCGAAGACGGGCCCGGCGCAACTGACCTACACCGGGGTTGGCGTCAATGAACTCTCCGGCGGACCCCAGCCCGGCTACAACGTGGTCCAGGGCACGGTGGTGTTTGATGGTTCGGGCGGTGGCCAGACGAACCACAATCAAAACGAATTCTGGGTCGGTGGCACGCCGGCTTATGGTGCGTCCCTCATCCTGACCAACACCACTCTGAACGTGGACAGTTGGTTTGGCGTGGGCCGGGGCAACGGCACGGTGGGCAACGTCTCCAGCGTGACCCTCTACAATTCCGCCCTGAACGTGGGCAACATGTCGATCGGCTGGGACAACGGAATCGTCGGCAACCTGGCCTCGCAGTTCCTGACGTTGAACGGCAGTTCTACCATCACCAACCGCGGTGACCAGAACCTCGGCGAGAGTGGCGGCTCCAGCGCGACCATCCACATCAATGACAACTCGGTGTTGTGGTGCCAGAACCGCTGCTACATTGGTCTGAATGCCAATGCCACCGGCACGGTGGCCATTGCGAACTCGGGCAAAATGGTGATCAACAACGGCTGGTTCTCCATCGGCAACGGCGACAACGGAAACGGCTCGCTGTCGCTCAAGGACAATGCCAGTGTCTATGTGTCGAGTGATTTCAACATCACCGATACCGGGCTCAGCATCGGTTCACTCACGTTGCAGGGCAACGCCGTGGCCAGCGGCAACGCGGTCTATGTCGGCAAATCCGGCGGCAGCACCGGCACGGTGACCATGTCGGGCGGCACGTTCGTGGCCCGGGGTGGTGACTTCCGCGTGGGCAGCGATGGCAATGCGACGTTCAATCAAACCGGCGGCACGGCCATCGTGACCAACTGGGGTGTAATCGGACGCAACTCCGGCAGCGTCGGGGTTTACAACCTCTCGGGCGGCTCCTTCATCAAGGTTAACTCGGGCAGCCGCGTCAACGTCGGCGAAAACGGCACGGGCACACTCAACGTTTCCGGCACGGGCGCCTTGGTCGTGAAAAACGGTCAACTGGACGTCACCTCGGGCGGCGGCAGCGGCACCATTAACCTCAATGGCGGTTCGATCACCGCGCCGCAGGTGACCCACGTCGGCAGCGGCACCGCGACGTTCAACTTCAACGGCGGCACCCTCATCGCCGGCAGCGGCGCCAATGCCAACTTCATGAACGGGCTGACCGCGGCCAATGTGCTCGCCAACGGCGCGATCATTGACAGCGGAGCCAACGTCATCAACATCGGCCAGGCGTTGCTGGATGGCACGGGCGGTGGCGGCTTGACCAAACTGGGTTCAGGCACGCTGCGACTGAACGGCGCGAATACCTACACCGGGCTTACGGTGGTCAGCAACGGCGTCCTCGGCGGCACCGGTTCCATCGCCGGCTCCGTGACGGTGGTCACCGGTGCAGCGCTTGCACCGGGCGCTTCGGTGGGCACGCTCACGGTCGGCGGCAATCTGACCCTCAACGGCAACCTCGTCATCGAAGTGGACAAGTCGCTGGCGCAGTCCAACGACATGGCGAACGTGACGGGCACGCTAACCTCCTCGGGGGCGGGCACCGTCACCGTGACGAACCTCGGAACCAACGCGATTGTTGTCGGGGACAAATTCACGCTCTTCAACAAGCCACTGACCGGTGGCGGGTCGTTGACGGTGGTGGGCAGTGGAGTGACGTGGATCAACAACCTCGCAGTCGATGGCAGCATTACGGCCCAGTCGAGCGCGGTTTCTACCACACCGGTGTCCTTGGGCAGCACGGTCAGTGGCGGCAACGTCAGCCTGACCTGGCCGGCGGACCACACCGGCTGGCGGCTCGAAGTGCAGACCAACTCCCTGAGCAGCGGCCTGGGCACCAACTGGGTGACCTGGCCGAACTCGACGGGCACCAACGCGGTCAGCATTCCGGTGAATCCGACCAATCCGTCGGTGTTCTTCCGCCTGGTGTATCCGTAAGCGGTTGCGCGTTACGGCGCAGGAAAAGCATTCGCGCGAGGCGCAGTCTTCGGACTGCGCCTCGTTTGCTTCTGGACGTTGAATGCTTTCCCGCAGCGCGGCGAATTGACCGGCCAGCCGCCGGCATTCCGCGATTTCGTCGGGCAAAAGTATGCGCCGCCAACCTGTCACCATTTCATGCGACAGGACGTGGTGGATGGGCGATTATAGGGTTAAAGCGCTCCAGTTGCCGTGAACGCAGAAGTCTCAAACCCGTGACCATGGATTGCCGTCGCAACAAGTCAGGCCAGTGTGCCTGTTAGCTGACGTTTCGCTGGCTGAAATCCCACAACAACCGTTACCTCACATGAAACCGTCTCGAATTCTCACCTTGTGTGCCCTGGCCGCGCTGGGCTGGGCCACGACCGCGTCCGGCCAGATTCAAGTGGCCGGCAACCTCCAAATCAACGTGGACGCAACCACCGCACCGGTGGGGCCTTTGAATTACCTGACCAACAGTGGCGTGGCGGGTGGCGTTTTCCTGGCGGGCAGCAACGGAGTGGCCGCGGTGACGCCGCAAATTGTCGCGCTCGGCGGCAACGGCACGCACGGCGTGCTGTTCGACGGCAACGCCGTGTTTCTGCAACATTTCACAGCCGCTTCCGGCGGCACCGCGCAACTTGTGCCAGGAGGGTTTACCGGGTCGAGCCCTGTCTTCTCCGTCGAACTGTGGATGTATAAACCCACGGTCACGGACGAAACCGCTCCGGTGTCCTGGGGCACGCGGGCGAACGGACAGGAAGTGAGTTGTAACTGGGGCCGCAACGGCACGTGGGGCGGCTTCAGCTGGTATGGCGGCGGTTACGATTACAGCTGGGCTTCCTATCCGTCCGCGGGCGCGTGGCATCACCTCGTCTGGACCTACGACGGCGCGGCGAACCTCAAGCTTTATCGCGACGGCGTGCTCGACAAGGCGGTGACCATCACCTCCATTCCGAGCGTGAGCGCCGACTACAACATTTTGCTGGGCGCGCAGCATGCCGGCACCAGCCTGTATGGTTTCGCCAATGGCGTGCTGGGCCGGGTGCGCATTCATGACGGCGTGCTCGATGCCTCGCAGGTGTTGAGCAACTACAACTTCGAGGTGGGGTCGTTCACCAACGGCACGGCGGCGCAATTCCTCGCCGGCCAGCCGCTGCACCGTTACTCGTTCAACATCCCCGCCACGAATGACGCGGTCGGTTTGACGGTCATCGACACCGGCACCGCCAATGGCACCGGGGCGCAGGCGAACGGCGTGGTGAAGGGCAATGCCGGCACGGCGAACACCGACGGCGTTCAGATCAATCTGAACGGCGGTTCCTCTGCCTCGGCCGCCTACATTGATTTGCCCAACGGCCTGCTCTCGTCGCTGAGCGTGAGCAACGGCGGGCCCGGCAAGGTGACCTTTGAAATGTGGGTTACGCCGACGTCCGCGCAAAACTGGTCGCGCATCTTCGACTTCGGCAGCAACACCCTGGGCGAGGTCACCGGTCCCGGCGGCACGTTCAACGGGGTGAACTATTTCGGGTATATCGCCCAGCCGGGCGGGGACCAGGAACATTCCCAAATCGGGGGCGTCACGGGCGGGCTGCAGGTCGGTTCGCGCCTGCTGGATTCGCAAAAGCACATTGTGGTGACGTGGGACGAACCCAGCAACACCGTGAAAATCTATCATCAAGGTGTCCTGGCCGGTTCGTTCACGGTGACGACGAAAATGAACAGCGTCAGCGACATCAACGACTGGCTGGGCCGCTCCAATTACAATGGCGACAGCAATTTTGCCGGCGGCTTCCGCGAGTTCCGCATTTACAACCGCATTCTCAGCGACGCGGAAATCCGGCGCGATTACATCGTCGGCCCCGCCGACACGTCGGACGCGAGCACGCTGGTATGGAATGGCAACGTGGATGGCAATTGGAACACCGGCACCGCCAACTGGCTCTTGAACGGCGTGTCCGCCAACTACACGGACGGCAGCGCAGTGTTGCTCGACGACACGGCCGCCGGCACGACGAGTGTGAGCCTGGCCGCCAATGTCGCGCCCAAGTCGGTCATCGTGGCGAACTCGGCCAAAAGCTACACGCTCGGCGGCACGGGCAGCCTGACTGGAACGGGGAGCTTCACCAAGCAGGGCACGAACACGCTGACCTTTGCCGGACCGCAGACGAACAGCTACACTGGGCCGACCTACCTGGCCGGCGGCAAGGTGATTTTGACCAATCTCACCAGCGCCGGTCTGCCCAGCGCGCTCGGCGCCGCGGGCTCGAATCCCACCAATCTCGTGTTGGGCGGTGGCACCTTGAGTTATCAGGGGCCGGCGACGACAGTCGATCGCGGCTATTATGTCGGTGGTCCCGGCAGCGTGCTGGACATCCAGAACAACCTGACCTTGACCGGCCTGGTGCGTGGCGGTGGCGGCGGTGGTTTTGCGAAGCAGGGCCTCGGCACGTTGACCTACAAGACCGTTGGTTCCAACGTCCTTTCCGGGGGCGCCTTCCCGGGCTACAACATCGTGCAAGGCACGGTCATCTTTGACGGCACGGGCGGCGGCCAGACGAACCGGAACCTGAACGAATTCTGGGTGGGCGGCAGCACGAATTTCGGCGCCAATCTGATTGTTTCCAATGCCACGCTGTTGTCGGACAGCTGGGTGTCGGTCGGCCGCGGCAACGGCGCCGTCGGCAATCTTTCAACCCTCACGCTGCAAAACGGCAATCTGACCATTGGCGGCAACGGTTTCTCCATGGGCTACAACGCCGGGCTGACGAACCGCGCGACGCAGGTGACCACGTTGAATGGCTCGTCCACCCTGTATGCCCCGGGCAATGTGAACGTGGGCGAGAGCACCGGTTCCTCCGCGTCCCTCTACCTCAACAACTCCTCGTGGCTGCGTGGCAACACGATTCGTCTCGGCATGAGCGCGGGGGCGACGGGGGCGGTTTACATCGCGAACTCGGCCATCGTGACCAACGTCGGCTACACGTCCATCGGCACCGCCTCGGGCGTCAATCCGGGCGAAGGCGGCGTCGGCCGCATGGTGGTGAAGGACAACGGCGTTTATTATTCCACCGGCGACTTCAACGTGACGGACCTGGCCAACTCGGTCGGTCAGTTGGACATCACGAACAACGGCTCGGTGTCCACGGGCAGCGGGTTCGTGGGCAAGGCGGCGGGTGCCGTGGGCGTGTTGAACCTGGCGGGCGGCTCGCTGATCACTCCAAGCTCCAACTTCCAAATCGGCCAGTATGGCGATGGCACGCTGAACCAGACCGGCGGCACAAACATTCAGGGTGCATGGATTTCCATCGGCCGTTACGCGGGCGGCGTCGGGACGGCAAACATCTCCGGCGGCCTCTTCCTCCAGACCGGCACGGGCAATGAACTGATCGTTGGCGAGGAAGGCACCGGCACATTGAACGTGAGCGGCACGGCACAGGTCATCCTGACCAACCGGCTGCGCATTGGCAATGCGGCCACCGCCTCCGGGTCGGTGAATTTGAACGGCGGTGTGATCCAGACCAAGCAGGTCTTCACGGGCAACGTTTCCGGCTACAGCATCTTCAACTTCAACGGCGGCACGTTGCGCGCCGCTCCCGGGGCCGCGAGCACCTTCATGACCGGACTGTCCTATGTGACCGTCGATGTCGGTGGCGCCGTGATCGACAGCGGGGCGAACAACATCACCTTCGCGCAGGACCTTTACTCGACCGGCTCGGATGGCGGTTTGACAAAGCTCGGTTCAGGCCAGGCCCGGCTGATGGGCGGCTTGTATTACTACGGCCCGACGGTCGTCAGCTCAGGCACGCTGGCCGTGAACACCTACGCCTTCGGCTATGGTTCCTATGCCGTGGCGGACGGCGCCATGTTGACGGTGGTGGTGACGAATTTGAACCCGACGTTGTCCGCGTCCGGGCTGAAACTCGGCAGTGCCACCGGCGCGGCGCTGGACTTTGACCTCGGCTCCTACGGCAACCCCACCTCACCGGTCATCAGCGTTGCCGGTGGAGTGACCAATGCCGGCAATACCGTCATCAACATTGAACCCAGCAGCAGTTTGTCCGTTGGCACCGTGCCGCTGATCCAATACACGACCCTGGCGGGCTCGGGCACGCTGACGTTGGGGACGCTGCCCCCCGGCGTGGTGGCCAATCTCGTGACCAACACGGGCACGAGCACGATCGAACTGGATGTGACTTCGGTCTTCCAGCCGCGTTGGGAAGGACTGGCGGGCGGCACGTGGGACATTCAGGTCACGACCAACTGGATCGACATGGTCACGTTGTCACCGCAGTATTTCTTTCAGGGCACGCGCGCGGTGTTCGATGACGCGGCGCTGGGCACGACGGCCGTCAATCTCGTCACCAACGTGGCACCGGGCGGCGTGGTGGTGAGCAATACGGCGCTCGCCTACACGATCAGCGGCACGGGCCGCATCCTGGGCGGCGGCAGCCTGACCAAACTGGGGACCAACACGCTGACGCTGAACACCACGAACAACGCCTATTCCGGCGGCACGTTCATTGATGAGGGCGGCACGTTGATCACCACCGTGGCCAACAACCTGGGCGCGAACGGTTCGCTCGGCATCGGCTCCGGAACGCTCACCCTCGGCAGCAAAAACCAGAGCTTCGCCGACGTGGCCGTCACCAACGGAACGATCAGCGCCGCC
The DNA here is from genome assembly GCA_035765895.1 of Verrucomicrobiia bacterium. Taxonomy (NCBI): domain Bacteria; kingdom Pseudomonadati; phylum Verrucomicrobiota; class Verrucomicrobiia; species Verrucomicrobiia bacterium. The sequence goes on from DASTWL010000088.1 coordinate 73,425, forward strand.
GGCGCCACGGTCACCGCGGGCAGTTACGCGCTCGACAATGGCACCATCAGCGCCACGCTGGCGGGTGGCAGCCTGCGCACGTTCGGGACGAACAGCGCCGACGTGATGAGCCTTACGGCGACGAACACCTACACGAATCAGACGGTCTTGGCGAATGGCACGTTGGCGGTGACCAGTCTTGCCAATGGCGGTTTGCCCAGCGGCATCGGTGCGTCTTCCGCAAATCCGACGAACCTCGTGTTCAGCGGTGGCACGCTTAGCTACACGGGCCCGGCCGTCACGTCTGACCGTGGTTACACGGTGACGGCGGACAGCACCCTGTCGGTTGGTGGCGACGTTACGCTCACCGGTCCCGTGGCGGCCAATGCCGGCGTGTTCTCCAAGGCCGGCGCGGCACAACTCACCTATGCGCGGCTGGACACCAACGTCCTCTCCAAGGCGGGTTACCGCGTCGGTCAGGGCACCCTGAGCCTGGTGGATGTCACGGCCACCAGCTACACCAATTCGGTCCAGACCAACGTCATCACGGGTGGCGATCTGTGGGTGGGCTACGACCAGGCGCACGCGGGTGCGCTCGTGGTCAGCAACACCAGCCTGAGCGTTTCCGCGTGGCTGGCCATTGACCGCGGCAACGGCACCAACGCCAATTCCTCCAAGGCGTCGCTTTACAACGCCTACGTGAGCGTGGGGAACATGTCCATGGGCTATGACAATGGCGTTGTTGGCAACTCGGAGTTCCCGCAGCTCACCCTGCGCGGCAACTCGACCCTCATCAGCGGAGCACAATGCTTCATTGGCGAGAGTGCGGGTTCGGTGGCGAGCCTCATGATTGCGGACAACAGCTCGCTGATTCTGCGTGGCGGCTGGTTCTCCGTTGGCGCCTCGGGCACGGGCACGATGACGCTTCAGGGCGCCGGATCGTTCTCCAGCACCGGCGATTTCAACATCGGTGACGTGGGCAGTTCGGCGGGCACGCTGAATCTCTCGGACAATGCCTCACTTTCCGTGGGCGGCTTGTTCGTGGCTTCGGCCAACGGCTCGGGTTCCACGGCGATGGGCACAGTCAACCAGACGAACGGCATTCTGACGACGGCCTACGGTGGCGACGGTTCCTTTACGGTGGGCGGCCGCAATTCCGCTTCGGCCCTCGGCATCGGCACCTACAATCTGCTGGGTGGCACCGTGAACGTCGGCGGCAACGTCTGGCTCGGCGGCTACGGCACCGGCACCAACAATCAGACCGGCGGCAGTTTCAACACACACTCCTGGACGTCGATCGGACGGCAGACGGGCAGCTACGGCGTGTGGAACATCAGCGGCGGTGCTTTGACGCATGACAGCACCGGCACCCGCATCATGGTGGGCGAAAACGGCACGGGCATCTTGAACGTCTCCGGCAGCGGTCACGTGACCAGCACCGGTGGCATTCGCATCGGCAACACGGCCACAGCCGACGGCACGATCAACCTGAACGGCGGAACCATCACCACGCTCCGGGTTGAAACCACCGGCGGTCTGTCCACCTTCAACTTCAACGGCGGCACCTTGCAGGCCGGCGCCAACACCACCACGTTCATGCAGGGCCTCGGCTCCGCCAACGTCCTGGGCGGCGGCGCGGTGATCGACAGCAGCACCTACACCGTCAGCATCGCACAGGCGTTGTTGGATGGCGGCGCGGGCGGGGGCCTGACCAAGCTCGGCACGGGCTCGCTCTACTTGAATGGCGCCAACACCTACACCGGCCTCACCGCGGTAAACGGCGGCGCGCTGGGCGGCACGGGTGTGATTGCCGGCTCCGTGAACGTGGCCAACACGGGCGCGCTTGCCCCCGGTGGGGCGAATGCCGTTGGCACGCTGAACATCGGCGGCAACCTCACGGTGAACGGCAACCTGATCGTCAAGCTCAACAAGGCGCTGGCGCAGTCCAACGATGTTGCGAATGTGACGGGCACGCTGGCCAACACGGGCACCGGCGTTCTGACGGTGAACAACATCGGCACCAATGCGGTGACCGTGGGCGACCGCTTCGTCCTGTTCAACAAGCCGCTCTCCGGCGGCGCAGCCTTGACCGTCATCGGCGGCGGGGCCATCTGGACGAACAACCTCGCGTTGGATGGCAGCATCACCGCGCTGTCCACCAACGTTGTCTCCACGGCGCCGGTCACGCTGACCAACGCCTTCGTTGCCGGCAGCCTGAACCTGACCTGGCCGGCGGATCACACCGGCTGGCGGCTGGAGGTGCAGACCAATGCGCTAAGCGTCGGCCTTGGCACCAACTGGGTGACGTGGCCCGGTTCGGCCACGACCAACGCCATCAGCATTCCGGCGAATCCGACCAATCCGTCCGTGTTCTTCCGGCTCGTTTATCCTTGAGGTGTTCGGAAGCGGGACGAAGTTTTCGGAACTTCTGACACGGAGCGCGGCTGCCCGGCCGCGCTCCTTTTGTTTGGTTTGCCAGTTCCGCGGGGCGGGGGCATGCTGCTCGGGTGTCTTTCCGGCGGAGGCAGGCAACGCGTTTTCGCAGGTCCGCCCCTTGGTGGTTGAGGGCGGCGGCCGCACTGTGCCTGCTGGCGAATGTCAGTCTGGCGGCCCCGGAGCAACTGCCGGCCGATGACGTGGCGGCGCGTGAAGGCGCGAACGGACCGGGCTATGTCGAAGGCGATTATTTGATCGATTTCTGGCGGGTGGAGCAGGGCCTGCCGCATGACACCGTCATTGCGTTGTTGCAGACCAGCGACGGGTATTTGTGGGTCGGCACGGCGGGCGGGTTGGTGCGTTTTGATGGGCTGACCTTCACGCCCATCGGTGATGAAGTGGCGCCCGGCTTGAAGGACGCCCGCATCACCGCGCTGTTGCAGGACCGTGACGGGGCGGTGTGGATTGGCACGCAAGGCGGCGGCGTGTTCCGCCTGCAGCGCGGCCAGGCCGTCCGTTACACCAGCGACAACGGGCTCGTGGACAACGCGGTCACGAGTCTGGCGGAGGACGCGGGCGGGACGATTTGGATCGGCACCCAACGCGGCTTGAACCGCTGGCAGGACGGCCGGCTCAGCACCTTCAGTTCCGACGTGCTGCGCGCCGGCGAATCGGTCGTGGCGCTGCACGCCGGCCGGCGGGGCGTGTTGTGGATCACCACGCGCTCCGAAGTGTTCCGCCTGCACGACGGCAAGGTGGAGCCGTTCCGGCTGGAGAACATTCCGCAGGAGGGCAATGCCGAGTTGCGCGGGGCCTACGAGGATCGCGCCGGCAATTTGTGGACCTTCAGTGCCACCTTTCTGCTGAACCTCAGCCAGGGTAAACGTTACAATGCCTTCCGCTCACTCGATCCGGCGTCGTCCCGTGTGTGGCCGATTTGCGAGCAGGACAACGGCACGTTTTGGATTGGGACGAGCGGCCGCGGGCTGGCGCGCTTCTACAAGGGCCGGTTCGAAGCGGTTGGGGCGCGCGAGGGGCTGGATCAATGTGACGTGCGCGCGTTGCTGGCCGATCAGCAGGGCAACATCTGGATCGGCACCAGTGACAACGGGCTCGCGCGCCTGCGGACGCGGCAGTGGCGCATGTTCAACGGCAGCGACGGGCTCGCTTCGACGCGGCTGACGGCGCTGGCCGTGGAGCCGGGCGGGCATTTGTGGATTGGCACGGAAGACGCCGGCCTGATGCGCTTCAACGGCACGCACTTTGAATCGTTCACCGCCGGAACGCCGTTGAACAGCGCCATGCACGTTCAATCCCTGAGCGTGGACGCGCGGGGCGCCTTGTGGGTGGGCACCTGGGGGCGCGGCCTGTTCCGGGTGGCCGACGGGCGCCTGTGGCATTACGGAACGGCGGAAGGCTTGAGCGATGACATCGTCACGGCGGTTGTTGCCGAGCATCGTGACGAGGCGGTCTGGGTGGGAACGGGCTCCGGTGGACTGCATCGGATCACCGAAACCAACATGGTGAGCTTTGCCGTGACGGATGGCTTGACCGGCCAGCCGGTGCGCTGCCTGCTCGTCATGGGTGACAACCAGTTGATGGTGGGCACGGATGGGGGAGGACTGGTGCGATGGGACGGCACCCAGCTTGGGGTCGTGCCCACGCCGGCGCAGCTTGCGTCTCATCCGGTGCACGCCCTCGCGCAGGACCGCGCCGGGCGATTGTGGGTGGGGACCGTGGGCGCGGGTGTGTTTTGCCGCAATGGCATGACGTGGCTGCATCTGGCCGGCGACGAAGGCTTGATTTCCGATGTCATCGAACAAATCGTTGTGGATGACGCCGGCAACCTTTGGTTCGGTTCGGACCAGGGCATCTTCCAAGTTCGGGCCGCCGCAGTGGAAGCGTTCGTGGCGGGGCGGGCGCGGTCGGTGAACTGCATTTTGTGCGCGCACGGCGGCGGCGCCGGCGTCGTGAAATGCCCAACCGCCTTTCCTGGTGCGGTGCGCACCGCCAGTGGGGCGCTCTGGTTCGCCTCCAACGAAGGCCTGTTCGCCGTGGACGATCCGGCGATGGTCAAGGCGGCGGCGGTGCCGCGCGTGATGATTGAAAAGGTGTTGGTCGATGGACAGCCGATGCCGTGGTCGGCTTGGGGCGACAAGGACGCGGTGCTGACGCTGGGGCCGGGCGTGCGCAGTCTGGACCTTGCCTTTACGGCCATCAATTTCAACGCGCCGGAGAAGACCCGCTTTCGCTACAAACTGGAAGGCTCGGAGCCCGCCTGGACCCAGAGCGGGCAGGATCGTCATGCCCATTACGGCCCGTTGCCGCCCGGGCGCTATCGCTTCCGTGTCATCGCCAGCAATGCCGATGGCGTGTGGAACGAGGAAGGCGCGTCGCTGGCCGTGCAGGTGCTGCCGTCCATCTGGCGGGCATGGTGGTTTCTTACGCTGTGCGGGCTGGCGGTGGTGTTGTTGATCGCCGCCGTCGTGCGGTTCGTCTCGCTGCGGCGGCTCCACGCGCAATTGCGCGAGTCCGAACAGCGCCGGGCCATGGAGCGCGAGCGGACGCGCATTGCGCAGGACATGCACGATGAGATTGGTTCCAAGCTCACGCGCATTTCGTTTTTGAGCGAGATTGCGCGGCAGAATGCGACCGAGGCCCGGGAACCGAACATCCAGGTCGAGGCCATTGCCGACACCTCGCGTGAGCTCCTGCAGGCGCTCGATGAAATCGTGTGGGCCGTGAATCCGCGCAACGACAGCCTGGAGCATCTGGCCGGTTACCTCGAACAATATGCCCGGGAGTATTTCCAGATGACGACGGTCGAGTGCGCCATCAGCGTGCCGCCGTTTTTGCCGGAGGTTGAGCTTTCGGCGGAATTCCGGCACAACGTGTTTCTCGCCTTCGAGGAGGCGCTGGGCAACGCGCTCAAGCACGCAAACGCAACCCGGGTGGCGGTGACCATGCAGATGGCGGACGCCGCCTTCGAAATCTGCGTGACGGACGACGGCCGCGGTTTTGATCCGCAGCACGCCGGCCGGACCGGCCGGGACGGGCTGCGCAACATGCAGGCGCGGCTGCTCGCGATCGGCGGCCAATGCGAAACCACCAGCGCCCCGGGCAAGGGCACCACCGTGCGGTTGCGGTGTCCGTTGCCGCAGGCGACGGCGGTGAAGGCGTGAGGACGGAACGATTTTATGAACATAACTGTTTCAATCGTGGATGACGACGCGGGGCTGCGGGACAGCATTTCGCAGTTCCTGCGGTCCGCCCGCGGTTTTCGCTTTTTGAGCGCCTACGCCTCGGCCGAGGAAGCACTGGCCGGCATTCCCCGGGAGGATCCGGATGTGGTGCTGATGGACATCAACATGGCGTCGATGGACGGCATTGAATGCACGCGCCAGCTCAAGGTGGCGGCGCCCCGGGCGCAGATCCTCATGCTGACGGTTTACGAGGACACGGAGCGCATCTTCAAGGCGCTGGCCGCCGGGGCCAGCGGTTACCTGCTCAAACGCGCGGCGCCGCCCAAACTGCTCGAAGCGATCCGCGAAGTTTACGGCGGCGGCTCGCCGATGTCGGGACCGATTGCGCGCAAGGTGGTGCAGTCGTTCCGCGAGGCGCCGGCGCGTCCCATGCAGAGTGATGCGGCATTGTCCGACCGCGAGCGGCAGGTGCTCGAATGCCTGGCCAAGGGCTACGCCTACAAGCAAATCAGCGACGAGCTGGAAGTGAGCATGGACACGACCCGCACCTACATCCGGCGCATTTACGAAAAGCTCCACGTCCACACGCGCACCGAAGCGGTGGTCCGGTTTCTCGGCAGTTCATCCGGCGCGGCGGGGAGCGCAACGCACGAACGCAAATGAACCGTGGTGGCACAACGGATCGTTTTGCCGGCGGCCAGTGTGTCGCATGGTTGTGGGGCGCGTTTGCCGGGCTGGGGCTGTCGGCGGTTGCCGCCGCGCCGGCGCCGATAGCCCGGCTCGAGACGCGCTGGGCGGCGACGGTGACCGCCACCAACGTCCATGCGGAATATCCGCGCCCGCAGTTCGTGCGGACGGCGTGGCAAAATCTGAACGGCTTGTGGGATTATGCGATCACGCCCACAAATGCGGCGGTGCCGGCCGCCTACGACGGCAAAATCCTCGTGCCGTTTCCGGTGGAATCGTTGTTGTCGCGCGTCGAGCGCCGGCTCGATGAACACAGCACGCTGTGGTATCGGCGCAAGTTCACGGTTCCCGCCGCGTGGCGCGGGCAGCGGATTCTGCTGCATTTTGGCGCCGTGGACTGGCAGACGACGGTTTTTTTAAACGGTGCCAAGATCGGCTCGCACCAGGGCGGTTACGATGCGTTCAGTTTCGATCTGACGCCGCGATTGAGCTGGGGCCGTGAGAATGAACTGGTCGTGATGGTTTACGATCCGACGGAGGGCGACCAGCCGCGTGGCAAGCAGTCGCGTCGGCCCGAGGGCATTTTTTACTCCCCCAGTTCCGGCATCTGGCAGACGGTCTGGCTGGAGCCGGTGCCGCCAACGCATCTGATCTCCGCCCGCCTGACGCCGGACGTGGCGGTTGGTGCCATCCGGGTGCTGCCGCTGGCCAACGATCTGGACAGCAACGCGACCGTCGGAGTGGCGGTGCATTTCGCGGGCAAGCCCGTGGCGCAGGTGGATGTCCCGGTGGGCAGGGAGACGCCTGTGGCCCTCGGACCGTTGCACCTCTGGAGCCCGGAGGATCCGCAGCTTTATGATGTCACGTTCACCTTGCAACGGGGCGCGCAGGTGCTGGACCAGGTGGACAGCTATTTTGGCATGCGGGACATTCAGGTTGCCACCGACGGCAAGGGGGCGCGGCGGCTGATGTTGAACGGGCAGCCGTTGTTCCAAATGGGCGTGCTGGATCAAGGGTTCTGGCCGGACGGACTTTACACCGCGCCCTCGGATGACGCGTTGCGGCATGATTTGGAAACCGCCAAGAAGCTCGGCCTGAATCTGGTTCGCAAGCACGTCAAGGTGGAGCCGGAACGCTGGTATTACTGGGCGGACCGGCTGGGACTGCTGGTCTGGCAGGACATGCCCAGCGGCAACAATGCAACCGAGGAGGGGCGCCGGAGCTTCCGGATGGAACTTGAACGCATGTTGGCGCAACGGGCCAATCACCCAAGCATCGTGATGTGGGTGCTTTTCAACGAAGGGTGGGGGCAGTTTGACACCGAGCGACTCGTGCGGTGGATCAAGGCCGTGGACCCGCTCCGGCTGGTGGACAATGCCAGCGGCTGGACGGATGCCAAAGTCGGGGACGTGGTGGACATGCACAGCTATCCCGAGCCCGCGGCACCGCCCATGGAGGGCGTTCGGGCCAGCGTGCTGGGAGAATTCGGCGGCTTGGGCTTGGGAGTGGACGGTCACACGTGGTCGGACCAGACGTGGGGATACCAGGGGTTGCCGGATTCCGAAAAGCTCACCTCGCGTTACGTTGCGCTGCTGGACAAGGTCCACACGCTCGAGGCCTCCAATGGACTGGCCGCGGCGGTTTACACGCAATTGTCCGACGTGGAAACCGAGTGCAATGGTTTTCAAACCTACGATCGCAAGGTGTTGAAGGTGGATGCGGCCCGGGTCAGCCAGGCCAACAGCCAGCATGTCGTCCTGCCGTCCGGGGTTTCCCTGTTGCCCAATGCCCAACAGGGGGATTACCTCTGGCGTTTCACCACGGAGCCGCCCGCGACGGACTGGATGCAACCTGCATTCGATGTTTCGGGCTGGGCTGAACGTCCTGGTGGATTTGGAACCAGCCTCACGCCGGGGGCCATTATCGGGACGGACTGGAAGACCAGCGACATCTGGCTGCGGCGGCAGTTTGTCATTACCGGCATGGTGCCGCCGGCGTTGCATTTGGTCATTCACCACGATGAGAATGCCGAGGTCTATTTGAATGGCGTGCTCGCGGCGTTGCTGCCGGGCTTTACGATGCACTACACCGTTGCCGAAATCACACCCGACGCACTGGCGACGTTGCACGCCGGCCGCAACGTCATCGCCATTCACTGCCACCAAACCTCCGGCGGCCAGTTCATCGATGCGGGCTTGTTTGGCGGAACAACCCCCACCAACGCCGCTCCTGCCGGCGCTCCGCCGGCTTCTCCCGCGAATTGAAATTCGGTGCGCCGCGGCAGGGACGTGGGCCGGCGGCGACCATCATTCCTTCACGAGGCCTGCAACCGGCATCCAGGCAAAAGTTTGCAATTCAATCCGACGTTGACGGGCGTTCGCCGGGCTGAAGCCATTTCATGCGACAAGACAGAGGTGGGGTGATGTCCTAGGTTGTTGCAGAGTTGTTACCCAAAAGCCGGCGTGTATGCGCAAGACGGCTGGGGAGAGTTTGCCTTCGCCCAATCGAAGGAGGGGGGAGCCGGCTGCCGGGCAACGACGACCAACCAAGAACACCGATATGAAGTTGAATCATCCCGCCGGGCTGCAAGAGCTGCCCGGTCAGTCGAGTCGCCGCCGCGCATTTACACTTATTGAACTGTTGGTGGTGATTGCCATTATTGCCATTCTGGCGGCCATGTTGTTGCCGGCATTGAGCAAGGCCAAGAGCAAGGCTCAACAGACCTCCTGCATCAACAATCTCAAACAGATTGGCATCGCGGGCAACATGTATACGGGTGACACGGGCGCTTATCCTGGCTGCCTTTCGGTCAACAACGGGTTTTATTATGTCTGGCCCGTGCGCTTCCTGACCTACATGGCGGATAATCGGCGCGCTTTTTCGTGCCCGGCCGCGCTGCGTGAAAGTGTCTGGGATACGAACGTCAACACGACGCTCGGTGCGGTTGATCAAAACGGGGTTTACGATCGTTTTGGCATCAGTGATCGCACCCGGTTTTCCCTGGGCTACAATGACTGGGGGTTGAACCTTGGCTCGAATCCCCAGTTGGGGTTGGGTGGAGACATTAACGGTGGTTTCTTCAAAGGCGTGGTCAAGGACGCCCAGGTCAAAAGCCCAAGCCAGATGATCATGGTGGCTGACGTGCCGGCTGTGCAAAACGCGGCGCTGATCAGCTTCAATGCCAACCTCGATCCCACTGACAACACGCCGGGACACACGCAATGGCCGGCCAACCGGCACAATTACCGGACGGATTTGTTGCTGTGCGACGGACACGTGGAAACCCCGCGGCGGAACGATGTCATCGACCCCACGCCCAACAACCAGTGGCGCAGCCGGTGGAACAACGACAATCAGCCGCACAACGAAATCACATGGACTGTCAGTGCGGCCTACGCTTCAATGCTCGACAAATGATTTGCATGGCACGTTTGAACAAGAATCTTGGCTGGCTCGCCATCGCGGGGCTGCTCAGTTGCGCCGGGGCGGGTTGCAACAAGGCGACGAGTCTGCCGAAAACCTCGGCGGATACTTTTGCTGCGGCCCAGCCCGCTTTGAAGCAGGCTTGGGAAATGGCCACGGCCAGTTCGCAGAAGAATGATTATCTCGGCGCCACCACAAACCTCATGCTGCTGCAAAGCCAGGAGTCGGCCCTTTCGGCGGAGCAGGTCAAGGCAGTTGAGGATTTGTGGGCGGCGATGGGCAATCGGATTTTTGCCGCCGCGGAGAAGGGAGATGCCGAAGCCGTCAAGGCGATGCAGGAAATCCGCAAAGTGCGCACGCGTTAGCCGGTTCGCTCCCCACCACCGGCATTGAGTGACATCCGCCAGGACTTTTCAGGGGTCGGCAAGATTTGGTTGCCTAAAGGCCTCGTCCGGCTTTCAAATGATTTATGAGCAGATTCAAATTCAGCAACATCGTGGCGACTTGGGCCGTGGTTCTGGCCGGCCTGCATCCATCAATGAGCCGGGCCGCCGATGCACCACCCGTCCTGCGCCCGCCTTCGGTGCCGTTGGTGGCCTGTGATCCATATTTCAGCATCTGGTCGCCCGGCGACAAGCTGACTGACGTGGACACCACGCACTGGACGGGCAAGCCGCACCGGCTGTCCAGTTTGGTGCGCATCGATGGCCAGGCGTTTCGCCTGATGGGCACGGAACCAGTCAACGTGCCGGCCTTGTCCCAGACCGGCCTGCAAGTGCGGCCGACGCAGACGCTTTACACGTTTGCCGGCGCGGGCCTGAAATTGACGCTGACCTTCATGACGGCGGCCCTGCCGGCCGACATCGATCTGTTGTCGCGCCCGGTGACGTATCTGACGTGGAGCGCCGAGGCGACGGATGGCAAACGGCATCGGGTGGAAGTGTATTTCGATGCCTCCTCGGAGTTGACCGTCAACCAGCCCCGCCAGCAGGTGACACACTCGCGCGAAACTGTCGGTGGCCTGGCGGCGCTGAAAATCGGGTCGGTGGAACAGCCGGTGCTGGCGAAGAAGGGTGATGACCTGCGCATCGACTGGGGCTACCTCTACATCGCCGCTCCGAAAAAGTCCGTCGCCGTGGAGGCCGTCGTGCCCAGCGGCGCGCTGCGTTCTCAATTCGTTGGCACCGGAGCGAAGGCGGCCCCGGAAACCATCACCCCGGCCACGGGCGCGGGCGACAGTTTCGCCGGGGCGGTCACGTTTGATCTCGGCAACGTCGGTGCCAAGCCGGCGGCCTGCTGGCTGATGCTGGCCTATGACGACCTGTATTCGATTCAATACATGAAGCAGAATCTGCGGCCGTATTGGCGACGGAACGGCTGGGAAGCCGCCGACTTGCTGAAAGCCGCGGCGCGTGACTACGCATCCCTGCAAAAGCGGTGCGCCAAATTTGACGACGAACTCATGGCGGATTTGCGGAATGCGGGCGGTGAACAGTATGCGATGATTGCCGCGCTGGCGTATCGTCAGTGTTTTGCCGCCGGCAAATTCGTGGCCGACGCCAACGGCCAGCCGCTGCAGTTCTGCAAGGAGAATCACTCCAACGGCTGCATCGGCACATCGGACGTGTTCTATCCGATGGCGCCGCAGTTCCTGTTGTTCGGCCCCTCGGTGGCGAAGTCGTTCATTGCGCCCTTCATGAATTACGCGGCGAGCGAGCGCTGGAAGTTCCCGTTTGCGCCGCACGACCTGGGCACCTACCCGCAGGCCAACGGCCAGGTTTACGGCGATGGCGAACGCGGTGTGAACAACCAGATGCCGGTTGAGGAAAGCGGCAATCTGCTCATCCTGATGGCTGCGGTCGCGGAAATGGAAGGCAACGCCAGCTTCGCGGGACAGTATTGGAAGCAGTTGGAGCAATGGGCGGACTATCTCAAGGACAAGGGGTTCGATCCGGAGAACCAGCTCTGCACGGATGACTTCGCCGGTCACCTCGCCCACAACGTGAACTTGAGCGCCAAGGCCATTTGCGGTCTGGCGGCGTTTAGCAAGCTGTGTGAGATGCGCGGGGACACTGCCAAGGCGGCGGAGTTCGCGCGCGTGGCCCGGGAATTTGCCGGGCGCTGGGTCAAGGAAGCCGACGACGGCGATCACTATCGTCTCACCTTTGACCGTCCCGACACATGGAGCCAGAAATACAACGCCACATGGGACCGCATCCTGGGACTGGGGCTCTGGCCGGCGTCCACTTGGCGCAAGGAAATGGACTTTTACAAAAAGGTCCAAAACCAATACGGCCTGCCGCTCGACAGCCGGAAAGATTACACCAAGCTCGATTGGACGCTATGGACGGCGACGCTGACGCAGGATCGTGCGGACTTCGACGCCCTGGTGGCGCCGGTGTTCCGGTTCCTGAATGAAACGCCCGACCGTTCACCGATGACCGACTGGTATCAGACGAAGACCGCGCACAAGGTGGGCTTCACGGCCCGGCCCGTGGTGGGCGGCGTGTTTCTGCAGATGCTTTACCAAAAGTCCGTCTGGGCCAAATGGGCCGGGCAGGACAAGACCAAGGCCAAAAACTGGGCGCCCATGCCGAAGCCGCCGGTGGTGACTGAGGTCGTGCCCGCGGCGGACAAAACGCCGGCGATGTGGCGTTACACCACGAGCCGGCCGCCGGCACGCTGGGCCGAAGCGGGCTTCAACGATGCCGGCTGGAAGCAGGGGGAATCCGGTTTCGGAACCGCCAACACTCCGGGGACGGTCGTTCACACGCAGTGGACCACGCCGGACATCTGGCTGCGGCGCGAAGTGACGCTGACGGCGGGGGAACTGCCGACGATCCAGGCATGGCTGCATCACGACGAGGACACCGAGGTTTACATCAACGGCGTGCTGGCGTTGCGCACCCGCGGCTGGACGACGCAATACGAGGCGTTTGATTTGTTGCCGGCCGGTCGCGCTGCGTTGAAGGCGGGCAACAACCTGATCGCGGTGCATTGCCACCAGACCGAAGGTGGGCAATACGTCGATCTCGGCTTTGCTGACGTGAAGCCGCAGTAACGCGATGCGGCATCGGTGACGGGCCGGCGTTGCATCGGGCTTTGTTCAGCGAACGGTTCCGCCGACTCCCGTCGCGCCAGCGCTGCCTTCGAGTTTCTTCACCGGCGGCTGCGCGGCTGCCCGTTGCTTTTACGCAAAGAGCCGCAGCGGCCCTGTCGCCCTTTCATGTGACAGGACTGCGGCGTTGCGCCCGGCTAGTCTGAGCTCCGTAAAGCCGGATCCGATTTCTCGTTGCCACGGCGCGCAGTTGCCCGCTGGCTGCGCGAACAATCAACACCTTGAAACGCATGATGAAACCACACACTGTCCGCTCCTTGTTGCTGCTTCCAGTCCTGGCCGGTGCTCTGGCCGGCTGCGCCTCGCTGTCCTCCACCACGGGCAGCGTTTCGCAACGCCCCTTTGGCACCAGTCCGGACGGAAAACCCGTCACGCTTTACACCTTGCGGAACGCGAATGGGGTGGAGGCGGAAATTTGCAACTACGGCGGCATCGTGACTTCGCTCAAGGTGCCGGATCGCCACGGCAAGCTGGGGGACGTCGTGCTGGGTTACGACAACCTTGATGGCTACCTGAAGGACAGCCCCTACTTCGGCGCGCTGATCGGGCGTTATGGCAATCGCATTGCGCGGGGCCACTTCACCCTCGATGGCCACACCTACACGCTGGCGACCAACAATTATCCGAACGCGCTGCACGGCGGTCTCAAGGGCTTTGACAAGGTGGTGTGGGATGCCAAGCCGCTGGCGACGCCGGCGGGGCCTGCATTGGAACTGCATTACGTGAGTCTGGATGGTGAGGAGGGTTATCCCGGCACGCTTGACGTCACCGCCGTTTACACGCTGACAAAAGACAATGGACTGCGGCTGGAATACACCGCGACCACGGACAAGGACACCGTGGTCAATCTGACTCATCATTCCTATTTCAACCTCGCAGGGTGGGGCAACATTCTCAGCCATGAAGTCATGATCCCGGCCGACCGGTTCACGCCGGTGGACGCCACGCTCATTCCGACGGGCGAATTGCGACCTGTGTCCGGCACGCCGTTCGACTTCCGCCGGCCCACGGCCATTGGCGCGCGCATCAATGCCGATGACGAACAACTTAAGTTTGGTCAGGGTTACGACCACAACTGGGTCATCAACAAGCCGGCCGGAAAGATGGGGTTGATGGCCCGCGTTTACGAGCCGACCACCGGCCGCGTGATGGAAGTGTTCTCCACCGAGCCGGGCTTGCAGTTTTATTCCGGCAATTTCCTGGATGGCAGCATCACCGGCAAGGACCGGCGCGTTTACCAGTTCCGCAATGGCTTCTGCATGGAGCCGCAGCACTTTCCGGATTCCCCGAATCATCCCCGGTTTCCCTCCGTGGTGTTGCGCCCGGGACAGGTTTACCAAAACACCATTCTCTACCGGTTCTCCACGCATTGAGCGCGGCGCTGGAGATCAGGACGATCATGGCCACGGCCGGCAAATTCTGGTTGGGAGTCCGGCTGGCAGGTTTGTTGGCGCTGGGCTGCAACTTTGGCCACGCTGAAAATTTGTCCGCCGGAAAATTCACGAATCCGCTCAACCCGGGGCCGGATCCGTGGCTGGAATGTTACGACGGCAATTTCTACCTGACCACGACCCAGGGAGACGCCATTCGCATGTGGAAGTCGTCCACGCTGGCCGGCTTGAAGACCGCCACGCCGGTGACAGTCTGGCGCGACACAAATGCGACGCGGTCCGCCGGGATGTGGGCGCCTGAGTTTCATTTCATAAGCAATCGCTGGTATCTCTACTACACGGCGACGTCGAGCGACAAGAGCGACGACCACCATCGCCTGCACGTCCTTGAGAGCGCCGGCACGGATCCGCTCGGACCCTACACTTACAAGGCGCGTTTGTTTGATCCGGCGAATGACCGTTATGCGATCGACCCCTCGGTGTTTCAAACGCCGGACGGCGCGTGGTATCTGCTGTGGGCCGCCCGGCCGGGGCATGTGCTGACCATCGCGCGCTTGGCGAATCCGTGGACGATAAGCGGGCACGGGGTGGTGCTGCCAGCCTCGGGGTTTGGCTGTGAGGAGGTGCGGGAAGGTCCGGTGGTGCTCCGGCGCAACGGACGATTGTTTCTGGTTTACTCGGCGTGCGACACCGGCAAGCCGGATTACAAACTCGGCATGCTGGTGGCGGATGAACATGCCGATGTCCTGAATCCGGCGTCTTGGAAGCAATATCCCGAGCCCGTTTTTGAACGCAACGATGCGCAGGGCGTGTTCGGGCCGGGGCACAACGGCTTTTTCCGCTCGCCGGACGGTCGCGAAGACTGGATTGTTTACCACGCCAAAACCACCGCGGCCTATACCTATCGCGGCCGGACGACGCGGGTGCAGCCATTCACCTGGAATGAGGACGGCACGCCGCATTTCGGCTCGCCTGTGGGCTTGACCAACGTGCTGTCCGAGCCGTCCGGTGAGCGCGCCTCAGCGCCGGCATCGCGGCCGCAAAAATAGTTCGAAGGAGCGGCGGCGGTGGCACGTCTGAGGTGGCGCAAAGCGCTGATGCCTGAACCGGCCCGACGCGAACGTCAGCGGCGCGATGATTTGAATCGAATAGAACGAAGCGAGTTTATGATGACAAAACGTCTTTTATTCTGCATGGCGGCGTTGACGCTGGGAACGTCGCTGCGGGCCGCGGAGGTGACCGTGGTCGAGGGGCCCGACCATTCCCGGACCAACCAGTTCTACGTGAGCAACCGGGCGCCGCTCGAACCGAGCCGTTTCATCCTGCTGCCGGGCGGCTCCGTGCAGCCGCGCGGCTGGCTGCTCGAGTTTTTGCGCCGCCAGCGCGACGGGTTGACCGGTCATTTGGGCGAGATCAGCGCGTGGTTGCAAAAGGACGACAATGCGTGGCTGAGCAAGGATGGTCATGGCAAATACGGCTGGGAAGAACTGCCCTACTGGCTCAAGGGTTACATCGAACTCGCCTACATTTTCAACGATCCCAAAATGATCGCGGAATGCCGCACGTGGGTGGAGGGCACGCTGGCGAGCCAGCGGCCGAACGGGGATTTTGGCCCCGACCAGCGCTTCGAAGATGGCAGCCGGGATTACTGGGCGAACATGATCATGCTCTTTTGCCTCGAATCGTATTACGAGCACACCTCCGACGCCCGCGTGATCGATCTGATGACGAAGTATTTCAAATACCAGCTGACCGTGCCGGACAACCAGATGCTGACGCATTACTGGCAGAAGATGCGCGGCGGGGACAATCTTTACAGCATTTACTGGCTCTACAACCGCACGGGCGATCCGGAACTGCTTAAAGTTGCGGAGAAGATACACCGTTGCACCGCCAACTGGGAAATGAAGGACAACCTGCCGAACTGGCACAACGTGAACATTGCAGAGTGCTTCCGCGAACCGGGCGAGTTTTACCTTCAAACGCACAATCCCAACGATCTGCACGCGGCCTACGCGAACTTCTTCGAAGTGCGCAAACGTTACGGCCAGGTGCCCGGCGGCATGTTTGGTGGTGACGAAAATTGCCGGCCCGGCTACGACGACCCGCGCCAGGCCATCGAAACCTGCGGCATCGTCGAGCAGATGTTGTCCGATGAAATGCTGTTTCAGATCAGCGGCGACGCCTTTTGGGCGGACCACTGCGAAGAGGTTGCCTTCAACACGTATCCGGCTGCGGTGATGCCCGACTTCCGGGCGCTCCGCTATCTGACGGCGCCCAACATGGTGGTGAGCGACGCGAAGAATCACGCGCCCGGCATCGACAACGGCGGACCGTTCCTGATGATGAACCCGTTCAGTTCGCGCTGCTGCCAGCACAATCATTCCCACGGCTGGCCCTACTTCAGCAAGAGCCTGTGGATGGCCACGCCGGACAATGGCGTGTGCGCCGCCCTTTACAGTGCGAGTGAAGTGCAGGTGAAGGTGGGCGACGGCACGATCGCCCGCATCGCGGAAGATACGCATTATCCGTTCGCCGACACCATCCGGTTCAAGGTCAGCGTCACGCAGCCGGTGGGATTCCCGCTTTACCTGCGCCTGCCCGCGTGGTGCGCGGCGCCCGCGCTGACCATCAACGGGGCCACGGCCGATCTCGGAACCGGTTCGGGCCGGTTCATTCGCATCGAGCGCACCTGGAAGAACGGCGACGAAGTGAGCCTGCACCTGCCCATGAAAGTCACCGTGCAGACGTGGACCCGGAATCACAACAGCGTGAGTGTGAATTATGGGCCGCTGACGTTCTCGTTGAAGGTTGGCGAACGTTACGAACGCCACGACAGCACGAAGACTGCCATCGGGGATTCAAGCTGGCAGCCGGGGGCCGATCCGTCCAAGTGGCCATCGTATGAGATTCACCCCACCACGGCGTGGAATTACGGGCTTGTGCTGGACGCCTTGCATCCGGCGGATGCCTTCACCGTCGAACAGCATGCGTGGCCCGCAAACGATTTCCCATTCACGCCCGATGCCGCGCCCATCACGATGACGGTGAAAGCGA